>NZ_JEXG01000012.1:0-100535 GCF_000581275.1 Acinetobacter sp. 809848 | reverse complement strand
CCGGAACGAGCCGCCATAATACAAACTAAAACCCTATTGTTCAAGTCATCATAGTGAAATTTTCTTGTTTTTTAGTTCAATGAATTATTTTTTAAGCAATTTTCTCATTATTTTCGTCTTTTTCGATCAAACGCTTGTTAAGATAGATATTATTTCTTCATCAAAATACTGTAGTGCATAACACATTATTGCAAACCTAAACGTGCAGTTCGGGTCTGCATGACTTATGCTAAACTTATCTGCCAAGCGTGAAACCAAACGACATGACAAAAAACTGGGCTGACCCCGAAGCGAAAGCTGAAGCTGAACGTTATGACAATCCTATTCCAAGCCGTACTCTTATTTTAGATACATTGGAACAATTGCAGACACCGCAATCTCATGCAGAACTTGTCGATCATTTTAATATTCATGACCAAAAAAGTATTGAAGCACTCAGTCATCGCTTAAGTGCTATGGTTCGTGATGGTCAAATCATGAAAGACGGGTTTAAATTTCAGTTGGTGGCAGATCAACCGACCTATGAAGCAACTGTTTATATCAATAGTAAAGGTTTAGGCACAGCGCATATCGATGGTCAAAGTGACCTTTTACTTCCTGAACGTGAATTACGTTTAGTCTTTAACGGTGACCGAGTTAGAGTGCGACAGACTTCAGTTGATCGTAAAGGCAAACCTTGGGGATTTATCACAGAAGTTTTACAACATCGTGTTAAACAATTAATTGGTAAATTGTCGGTTCACGATGGCGAATATTTTATTCAGCCCAACAATCCAAATCAGCACCAGCCTATTCCTTTAGAAAAAGAACTGGTAACACATGCTGAAGCAAATGTTGGCGATATGCTACGTGTCGCAATAGACAGCTATCCGACTCGTGAAGAATTTGCGACGGCGCATATTATTCAATCTATGGCCGACAAAGCTGATACAGAAATTATTATTCCGCAGACTATTCTTGAGTTTGGCTTACCTTACGAATTTCCAGATGAAGTTATAAAAGAAGCTGAAAGTTTTAAAGAACCATCTGCTCAAGATCGTGAAGGCCGCATCGATTTACGAGATTTAGCATTAGTTACGATCGATGGTGAAGATGCTCGTGATTTTGATGATGCGGTTTATGCTGAAAAACGTCCAGGTGGCGGTTATCGTGTAGTTGTCGCAATTGCTGATGTTAGCCATTATGTACGCTTAGACTCAGCCCTCAATGAAGAAGCTGAGGAACGTGGTACTTCGGTATACTTCCCTCACTTTGTATTACCAATGTTACCAGAGGCTTTGTCAAACGGCTTGTGTTCTCTGAACCCTCATGTAGACCGTTTATGTATGGTCTGTGACTTGAAACTCTCTCGTACAGGCCGCGTAACTGGTTACGATTTTTATCCATCAGTGATGCATTCAAAAGCGCGTTTGACCTATACACAGGTAGCACAATATTTTGACGGCGCAACAGATGCGATTCCAAAAGATCGTGATGTTCATAAATCTTTAAATACGCTTTTCCAGCTTTATCAAATTTTGAAAAATTTACGTGCTGATCGTCATGCAATGGAATTTGAAACCATTGAAACCTACATGACTTTTGATGAGCTAGGCGGGATTAAAGAAATTTTGCCACGTACACGTAATGAAGCACATAAACTTATTGAAGAGTGCATGTTACTTGCTAACGTTGCTGCAGCTGAATATGCATTAGAACATGATGTTCCAATGTTGTATCGCGTGCACGAAGCTCCAGAGTTCTCACGTATTCAGAAAGTAAAAGACTTTGTTAAATTACTGGGGCTACCCTTCCCTGACCAACCAACTCAAGCAGACTATCAAAGAGTAATTGAAGCAACTAAAGATCGTATTGATGCACCAAGTATTCATGCCGTCTTATTACGTTCAATGATGCAAGCTTATTATGGCGCAAAAAATGCAGGGCACTATGGTTTGGCTTATGAAGCTTATACGCATTTCACTTCGCCAATTCGTCGTTACCCAGACCTATTATTACACCGGGCCATTAAAGCTCACTTGAAACAAAAGCCTTATCCACTCTCTGGTGCTGCACTAGATGATGCAGGTGAACATTTCTCTCAAACAGAGCGCCGTGCTGATGAAGCTTCTCGTAGCGTAACGACGTGGTTGAAATGTCACTACATGCAGCAGCATCTAGGTGATGAATTTATTGGTATTGTAAGTGCGGTGACCGAATTCGGTTTATTCGTGACACTGAAAGATTTATATGTTGATGGCATGATTCATATTAGCCAACTCGGCGATGACTTCTTTATTTATGACCAAGCGAGTCAAAATCTAGTAGGTCAAAATCGTGGTCAAGTCTTTGGTTTGGGCGATGAAGTTAAAATTCAGGTCGCTGGTGTCAATCTGGAAGAACGTAAAATTGACTTCCAGCTCATTAAGCAAGTTACCCATGCAGGCCGAGTAGTTCGTAGCCGTGCGCCGCGTACGACTAAAACTACTACGCAGGCGACTGAAGAAGTTTTCAGTAAACCAACTGTCAGTAGTGATGGTGAGCGGCCTGTTCACAAAAAGAAAGAAAAAAGTAAGCCAAGTTCTTACACCAAAAAATCTGGTAAGAAAACCTCAGCAAAAGCCGAGACTAAATCAGAAAAGGTGAAGAAAAAATCTAAGCCTAAAAAGAAAAAGTCGAATGCAAAATCAAAGGCAGAATAGTAAGTAAATAATTATCACGTTTCAAAAATAAGTCTCCAATTGGAGGCTTATTTCTTTTTAAAAGGGTTATTTTACACATTAAGCTTGATTTCCGACTTGAGAGGACCTACATCTAATACCATGTTTAAAAAATAATGTGGCTATTAGCAATGACTTTACAGCAAGCGACTTTACCAACTCCGCGTTTTGACCAAATTGAATTAGAAAATTTAAAACAAGACATCCAGCAAGCGATCCAAGCAGGTCAGGAATTTTTAAATACTCTTACGGCTGCACCTACAGATGCAGCTCAGCAACTTGCCGTACTTGAGCAAGTCGATACGCTTGAAAATAATCTAAGTGAATCATGGGGCGTTTTATCGCATTTAAACGCTGTAATGAGCAATGCAGAAACGAGAGAAGTCTATCAATCTTTATTACCAGCATTAAGTGAATATTACACTCAGCTTGGTCAACACACGGCGCTTTATCAAACCTATCAACACATCCATGATGGTCAAGGCTATACATCGCTTAGCCCAGCCCAACAAAGTGCTATCCGTCTAGCTTTACGTGACTTTAAACTTTCAGGTGTAGCTTTAGAGGGTGAAGAGAAAAAACGTTATGCAGAGATTTCTGCGCGTCTTTCACAGCTTTCTTCTGATTTTTCAAACCACGTACTTGATGCAACACAAGCCTACTTTAAGCCACTTACCGAAGATCAGTTAAAAGGTCTTCCAGAAAGTAATATTGAGTTATTAAAACAGTACGGCAAACAACGTGAACTTGACCAAGCTGTAGCAACCCTAGATTTCCCAGCATATTTTGCAATCATGACTTATGCAGATGACCGTGCATTGCGTGAAGAGCTTTATAGAGCTTATGTGACTCGCGCATCTGATCAGTCTGAACAAACTGAGTTTGATAACAGCAAAATTATGGAAGAAATTTTAAGTCTTCGTCAGGAAATGGCAAAACTACTTGGTTTCAATAACTATGCTGAATATTCTCTTGCAAGCAAAATGGCACCAGACGTAAAAACAGTACATGAGTTTTTGGTTGATCTAGCAGAACATGCGCGTGCTCCTGCGCTTCAAGAAGTTGCAGAACTTCAAGATATTGCTAAACAAAATGGTGTGGATGAGCTTAAACCTTGGGATACAACTTACTATTCTGAAAAGCTGAAACAGCAACAATTTAACCTATCTCAAGAAGCGTTAAAACCTTATTTCCCTGCACCTAAAGTCGTTCAGGGATTATTCCAGATTGTGCAGCGTCTATACGGCATTAATATTATTGAAAGACAAGCACCTGTCTGGCATCCAGATGCACGCTATTTTGAATTAGAAGACCAAGGCCAAGTGATTGGTGGCTTCTTCTTTGACATCTATGCGCGTACAGGTAAACGTGGTGGTGCATGGATGAATGGCTTCCGCTCGCGCATGCAAACACTTCATGGTTTACAAAAACCAATTTGCTATATGGTGTGTAATTTCACTCCTCCTGTAGGTGACCAACCTGCTTTATTGACTCATGACGAAGTGATTACTTTGTTCCATGAATTCGGACATGGTTTACATCATATGTTGACCGAAGTAGATAATATTTCGGTTGCAGGAACTCATGGCGTTGCTTGGGATGCAGTAGAGCTACCAAGCCAGTTTATGGAGTTCTGGTCATGGGATAAAGAATGTCTAGATGTATTAAGTGAACACATCGATAGTAAACAGACTTTGCCACAAGAATTACTAGATGCTTTATTAAATGCTCGCTTCTTCCAATCTGGTATGCAAACTTTACGTCAGCTTGAATTTGCATTATTTGACTTGACCATTCACACCAAAACGCCAGCCCTGAACAGTGAGCAAATTCAGCAAACCTTAAACGATATTCGTAAGCAATATGCGGTCGTTCCTACTGTCGACTACAACCGTTTCCAACATAGTTTTAGTCATATTTTTGCGGGCGGTTATGCCGCAGGTTATTACTCTTACAAATGGGCAGAAGTCTTAGCAAGTGATGCATTTGATCGTTTTGAAAATGAAGGCATTTTTAACACTCAAACAGGTAAAGAATTCCGTCAGGCAATTCTAGCTGTGGGTGGAAAAGACACGGCGCTTGAGGCATTTGTTAATTTCCGCGGACGCGAGCCTAAAATTGACGCGTTGTTACGTCATCAAGGTTGGACGAATGACAATAAAACCGCTTAAACTATGGGCCTAAATTGATCGTGTGGTTAGGGTGATAAAGATGAAAAAACGTTTCATTGCTGGGGCAAAATGTCCAAAATGTGAAGCCATGGATCGAATTGTCATGCTAACCACCGCAGAAGACGAATGGATTGAATGTATCGAATGCGGTTATAGCGAAAATCGTCCGACTCATGTTGATGAGCCTGAAACACCTGCTGAACCGGATGAAATTGGGGTAATACAGTTCAAGCCACGTCGTCCCGACTAAAGGTCTTAAACATGCCACTACAAAGAAAACAAAACTCAAAATTATTATGGATTTTAATTGGGGGCTTAAGCATTCTCGTAGTGCTTTTTTTTGCAGCGCAATGGTTTTTTAAAAAAACCGAGTCGTCAGCACCACTGGTTGATCCACAACCTGTCTCGACTCCTGCTCCTGCTAAACCGAAACCAGCTGAGCCATTACCAAGTTCTGAACCTTTAGCTGAAAATGCAAGTTCTCAGCAACTTGTTAGTGAAAATGTGCTTAAAGAGCCTGTCCCTGCACAAGAGTCTTTAGCAAAAGAAGAAGTATCTAAACTTGAAGATATTCATCGGCAGCTAAAAGATCAGGAAGCAACCTTAAAAGCTCAGCATGCAGATGCGGATCAATTAACCAAACTCAAAGAAGAACAAGTTAAATTGCTGGAAGCTCAGCTTAAACAGCAATAATTTTTCAACGAGCTCTTAAAAAAGCTAAAGCTATCCATCTTTAGCTTTTTTGTTCGGATTTAAATAATTCTAATCATCTTGTTTTAAATTTACTTAATCCACTGATTAAAAAAGCCCTCCATTTAGGAAGGCTTTTTTGTATAACCAATACTTTGATTTAAGTTATTTATACCAATCGAATAACTTAAATACATATGGCACATAAGTCACTAATACCAATGATGAGAACAAGACAATAATTGGTAGCAACCAGCGCTCATAACGGAAGTAGAAGCTTGTATATTTCTCTTTCGCTTCAGCATCAGCAGCGTTCACTTCATCATCTCCGACGGACAACCGCGTAAGTAGATGGTTCAAGGCAACTGGTGGTGTTACGTAGCCAAATTCGAATGCAACCAACACAATCATCCAGAAATGAATTGGATGGATACCATTTTCGTATGCTACAGGTGCAATAGTTGCAGCAACTAAAATTACAGCACCAAATGGATCTGTACACATACCAATAATGGCAAGTAATAGCGCAATACATGCAAGTGAAATGTAAATACTGCCCAAATGAGTCGGTAATAATTCGACTACTTCAGAGCGTTCAATTAAACCACCTACACTTGCGGACAATGCCATCAAGATAATTAAAGCACCGATATGACCTACAGTTTCTGAGGTCGCAAATCGAAGTGCTCCACCAAAACCAAGACGGTATTGAGAGCTATGCGGATCATGTGCACGCAAGAATGGTGATTTTTGTTCGTGTTCACGAACAATCGCTTCATGAATATTGATTGCAGGCGCTTCTTTGGTCGCAACCAATTTGTCGTACAAGATCATTGCGATCAGAACTAATGGCAAAATTACTGGTGCAGTAAACTCGTTCATTCCTGTATCTAATGCATATTTATAGATCGCAAGAACAACAGCAGTGATCAGAATGTATGGAATTACAGGTACAAAGGCACGCATCATGCCCGGAATCGCAACTTTTGGTGAATTCACACGGAATTTTTCTTCAGCTAAAAGTAGTGAAACACCCAAGAAAATAAATGCAGTTAACCAAAATACATAAATACCATGCCCAAATAGCTCATCCGACGTAACATGACGGCTATCAAGCATTGCAATTAAAACGACCAGTAGACATGGACGTACAACTACCCCTAAAGAACCTGACATTGCAGACACAGCCAAAGCATATTGACGGCGAGCACCCGCATTCCAGACTTCTTTATAAATAATTGCACCTGCTGCGATAACGAAAATACCTGATGCACCTGTATAAGCTGTTGGTACAGCAGCAGCAATTAGAATTAACCAAGTTAAGGTTTCTGGTGCCAAGTTCCATGGACGAAGCACATTAAGGAACAAGTCCATAACGCGTGTTTGAGTTAAAAGCATACCTGCCCAAATAAACAAGGCAAGGTTTAAGAAGATACCCGAGAACTCAACCAATAAACCAAGGTAAATACCTTGCCCCATTGGGTAATCCATAAAGAACGTAAATACGATGCCTGTAATTAACGCCATGTAAGCATATAGAGGCACCGATAGTAAGGCTAAACCTATATTACCGCCTTCACGTTTTGGTGGAGGTGAAACAAATAATTGATACAAACTAATTAAAGTCAGAACAACAAATAGAATCATCCACATCCAGTAAATCGTTACTGTTTCATAGGTAGGTGTTACCCCAGAATTTATGACGGAACGATACTGACTAATGACAGAGGTACTAAGTAGTGCATTACCAATCAACATAAACAGGGAATATACTTTGTAATCTATTTTTGTTGCCGGATTACGCAAACCAATATGGTGATATTTCAACGATGCAGTAATCGCAGAAATCAAAACCATAAAGACCAGTAAAATGGCACGGTTCTCTGTACCAAATTTAAAAATACCGAAGAAACCTGTCTCGATAGCACGGTAAGTACGTACCCCTGGGTTAGCTTCGATATATTTAATAGTTTTATCATATGCCTGATATTTTTCATCACATTGTTGCTTTGCTGCGAGTAGTGATGCACGGACATCACTTTCCGATGCTGCACCAAAGAAACTCGCGAAATCATCAGACGCGTTCGCTTTCATTTGTTCTTTTACTTGAGCCTCGATATTTGGATGTCGATCACAAGTTGGCTTTTCAGGCTCAGCACGCAAAAAAGAATATTGCATACCTGTAGCAGGGTCGCCATAAAGACGTTCCCCGATACGTAATAATTGTCCGTGGATCATTTCCCCGGTACCAATAATTAGCGTCATTAATAGCAGAATGAGGATGACGAATGTTGAGATCCATTCGTTCCAGATATAACCCAGCAGACCTAATCCAGATCTTTTTTCTTGATGTTCTTGCATAAATATTCCAATTTTGTTCTCTCAAATCCCTAAAAAATAAGGACTTGAGTCATGCAATTTTTCTTGGTCAGGGGTTAAATCCATCCCCCTTCTACCAATCCCTTTATTCAACGATCAAATTTGCATCAAACTTTGTTAATAAAGAATGACTAAAATCTCTTTTTTAACAGTTTGTATTGTCAATGTTTCTTTTTTAATCTCTGGAAAATCCAATAACATCCTCCAAAGATTGCTCCACCAATTGCCCCATATAGATGAGCTTCAGTTAAAACTGGACTCCCTATTAGTTGAGCAGTTCCTGTTTGTCCAAAAGTGTTTTCCCATATGAGTTTGGCAATAATTAACCCTAAAACCAGCAAAGCAAAATTTCGCTCTTTACGATATTGCAGATAGACCAAAGCAACCGCTGTATATAGTCCATGTAAGACACCAGACAGACCTGCGTAAGCTTCGATATAAGGTAAATAAAAGTAGAACACCAAACTAATAAAGGGTGGCAACAGCAAAAGTAGACTTAGAAGATGCCATGCTTTTGTATGTGGAAAAATAAAGGGTAAACAAGCGAATGCCATCATATTTAAAAGGAAATGAACCCATCCAACATGTACCCAATGTGCAGTCCACAAACGCCAGAATTCGCCAAGTAAACTTTCGCGCCAATAAATAAAAGTATCAGGAAACACCTGTAGACATGCAGATATGGAAATGCACACTGCGACCAAAAGCACTTTACTATTCAGTACATGATCCTTCATGGCACACTCCTTGAAATTAAACTTCTTACAATTATTGTAGAACTTAACAATAGACTCGCAAGAAGTTAGTCTTTCAAATATTCTTACTGCGCTGCTGGTGGAGCAGATGAATCCGCAGGAACCTCTGAAGCGGCGCCCCCATCAAACAACTCATCTAGCTCTGCTGCACCTTCATTTTTATCATCCCAGAAATGAGACATACCATCATCTCCGGTACGTACACCAGTATGCTCAGTCCAGTAACGGTCAGAGATACCACGTACAATAAGACCAGCCATACTATCGATTAACTTAAAGTTCGGATTGACAGGTTTGTCATCAGCTTGTGATGCTGCATAGGTTCTTAATGCATCACGGATTTTTGCATCATCGCCGCTTGCTTGAGCAGCTACAGCATATAAGGCATGAGATAGGCGAACACCTTTTTTCTCACCAATCTGAATTGACTGTTTTAAAGTTTGGTACGGATCAGGTTTCCCTTCATCAGCACCTGGCAATAAAGTCCAGATAACAGCACGCGTTGCGTTAGGTGCGCCCCAGAATTTTTCATTATCTAGACAAACCATGCCACGCTCTACAATAGCAGCGATATCTTTAGGAACATTGACTGCACCGCCTGAGTTAATATCGTTGGTCACAGCCTGAAGACCACTGATCATGCCAAGTAAATAAACAGTTTGATCAGTATCATTACGCATCGTTGGGCAAGAGTCACCTAAGTGATATTTATATTTAGATTCCCAACGATCAGCAAATAACTTATAGCCTGTATACTGACGTTCAGCTGCAATTGCTGCCCAACGCTTCTGTGCAATACGTGCATCTTGGGCTTCTGTCACTTGACCTGCTTTTGAAGCACGTAAATAACGCAGTTCTTGTTCTAAAGCTTGATTTTCCGCACATACACCTGATGCTGCATACATTAATACTGCAACACGTGTCGGATCTGCACCCATCCCTTTGGTAGACATGATTGCAGGCGTTAACGCACTACCGGTATTACATACCATTTCAGCATCTTGCATTGCCAAAATAGGTGGAACGACGTGCTTTTCCGTAAAACCTAGAGCAACATTTGCTCCGGTTTTCACGACGTATGAACAACCTGATAAAACTGAAGCTGCAAGAAAACTCACCGCCAAACCTTGGCTTATTTTTTGGACTTTAGACATCTTCCTGTCCTCTATGTAATTTGTTTTTTCCTTTTCAGATGTACATTAGCAGATGCATATCTTGAATAAAAGAGTAATTACTCTAATTGTAGCGCTTATACTTTGACACACTTCACAGCAGATAAAATTGACAGTTTTTCGAGGAAACAGAAATTTTAGGCAAAAAAAAGTAGCATTGCGACGGTTCAGCACATGCTACTTATTAACTGGGATAAGCTTTTAACGGCTTATATTATTTTTGTTCTATATAATCCTTAAGTAAAGTTCCTGCTCTTCCTACTACTACAGCCATAACAACTGCAATTAACAGAAACATCCACATTGAAATCTCCATGAGAGACCTCCTTACTACAATCGCACCCAGTTATAAACTGGACACTTGATGAAATTAATCGATTAACCAACTTTAATAATTGACTGATCGACGACCTTGCATCCTCTGTCTCTTAACCTTGTTAAAACTAACTTTGTTAAGATGTTCCCTGAGTAAAGTTCCTGCTCTTCCTATCACCACTGCCAGAATTATGGCAATGACCAAGAACGACCATGTTGGCATCTCCATTTTGAGACCTCCGACACACTTTACGTTGGTGTTTGTACTTTAACCGATCAAATAGCTACCGATAGGTGAAATTGTCAGACAATTGTCTTTCCTTGGCTTTTTTCTATATTTTAATTAGACAATCCAAAGTTTAATGAAGAAAAAAATTATTAAGTTTTTGTTTTTTATAATTTTTAAATAAATATACAATTGTAGAATTGTCTAACAATTAATAGAGTTTTTCTAAAACTTTTAATCTTTTCCACTGCTGAATAGGAAGCTGATCGAACCAAACAATAGCTATGTTCGTAGGAGTTTCTTCAAGATAAATAACCACAAATAACTGATAATCAATTATTTTAGTAATTTCCCCACGGTAAATTTCTTTTTTCGAAAAATATGCAACCGACCATAATTTTTGATCTAAATATTCAATTTGAGATATTTGAGCTTGCTTTAGAAAGAAAATAAAACCAATAAATAGAAGAATGACAGCACATAGCCACCATATCGGCGTTAATAACTGATAAAGCAAAATTGCTAAACCCAAACCAACAAAAAGCTGAAATATTACCGAGACACGGCTATATTTCAGCTCAAAATTTAATTCTTTTATCAAAACAGTTTAGCCATGCACATACTGTTTTAGTTTATAAATAAATTCACGTAACTCAGTACGTGGAGGTTCAGAAACTTCCATGAACCAATCTAATAAATCTGGATCTTCTTGATCAACCAACTCTGCAAATAATGCTTTTTCAGCCGGATCAGCTTTTAAATAATAATTTTTTACATACGGGTCAAAATAGACGTCAATTTCTTTTAAGCCGCGGCGTGCTCGATAAATTACTTTACGTTCTTCCAAGGTCATTTCGTCAGACATTTACGTCCCCATCTGCGTTGATAGTGCGCCTAGTTTACCTGATCACATCCTAAAGATCGCTAAAAATATCAAATTGACCAAATTTATCATCTCATCTGCATAATTGAGCATTCATCACATTGTTAGGGATGAAATGCTTACGTATGTTTAGGGCATAACATCACACCTGAACCAAGGAAGAAATACAAATGCAATCTGGTGCCATCCGTCCTATTCCAAATATGTTACCAAGACAATTATTCAATGAAGAACACGAAGCCTTCCGTGAGACAGTGCGTAAATTCTATGAAAAGGAAGTCATTCCCAATATAGAGAAATATGAAAAACAGCAACATGTTGACCGAGATCTTTGGAATAAAGCTGGAGAACTAGGTCTTCTTTGCACCACAATGCCAGAGCAATATGGAGGCTCTGGGGTAGATCGCCTATACAGTATGATTCTTATAGAAGAACAAGCGTATGCGATGGACTCAAGTACTGGTTTTTCTCTACATTCCGATATTGTTGCTAATTACATTAATAATTTTGGTAATGAAGAGCAAAAACAAAAATGGTTACCAAAAATGGCAACTGGAGAAGTTGTTACTGCTATTGCAATGACTGAACCAGGCACTGGTTCAGATTTACAAGCGGTACGAACCACCGCCGTACTTGATGGTGACGAATATATCATTAATGGTTCTAAAATTTTTATTACAAATGGCTACTTATGCGACATGGCTGTAGTCGTTTGTAAGACTGGTAATAGTGATAAAGGATCGGCGAACTTATCCTTAATTATTGTAGAAGCAGACCGTGCTGGTTTTAGTAAAGGTAAACCTCTAAACAAAATTGGTATGAAAGGCCAAGATACCTGCGAACTCTTTTTTGATAATGTTCGTGTTCCCAAAGAAAACCTTTTAGGCATGGAAGGTATGGGCTTTATCATGCTCATGAAAGAATTAGCATGGGAACGAATGTTAGTTGCTATTATTTGTCAGGCAGGTGCTGAAGCAGCATTTGCACATACTGTTCAATATACAAAAGATCGTAAGGCGTTTGGTAAACCTATTGGCGCATTTCAAAATACGCGTTTTAAACTTGCTGAACTTAGAACAGAAATCGATTTCTGCCGGACATATTTAGATCGTTGTATGGAATTACAACTTGAAGAAAAATTGAGTGTAGAAGCTGCAGCTGCTGCTAAATATAAAATTTCTGATATGTTCTCGAAGATTGTAGATGAATGCCTTCAATTGCATGGTGGTTATGGCTATATGCTTGAATATCCAATTGCACGTGCCTACATTGATCATCGAGCAAATAGAATTTATGCAGGTACAAATGAAATCATGAAAGAATTAATTTCAAGAACACTTTAATAGTTTCATAAAAAAAGGGGCATTACGCCCCTTTTCTTATTTAACACGACTTAAGATACTAATTTTGGTTTACGCTCATTTGCTTCAGAACGCTTATGAAAATGAAGAATGCCATCTTCAAATTTTGCATTTTTCAAAGACTTTCTATCTTCTAAATAGTTATTAGTCACCTGCCATGGAGCACGCTTACCTTGTTTAGGAAGTTCATGTGCTGCACGGTTAATATAACCTGAAGATAGTTTACCCATTACAGTATCTTCTTCCATCACAGTCTTATCACCCGATGGAATCACTTCATCATAACTATTTTTGTCCATATAGTTTAATAAGCGACAAATATATTCGGCAGCGATATCTACTTTGAGTGTCCATGAGGCATTCACATAGCCAATAATCATCGCCATATTCGGCACATCACTTAGCATTATGCCGTTATAAAGCATATGTTCAGATGAGTTGATTGGTTTCCCATCAAGAGTAGCCTGAACTCCACCCATAATCTGAACCTGTAGTCCTGTTGCAGAAACAACGATATCAGCATCAAGATGTTTGCCAGATTTAAGTAAAATACCTTTTTCAGTAAATTTCTCGATCTGATCAGTTTCTACACTTGCTTTGCCTTCACATAAAATCTTAAACAAGTCCCCATCTGGCACTACACATAAACGCTGATCCCAAGGATTGTATGAAGGTGTAAAATGCTTCATATCAACCTTACCTTTAAGCTGCACTTCAATTGCTTTTAAAAGTAAACGACGTACAGTTTTAGGATGTTTCTGAGACAACGCATAAATAGCACGCTGCATACCAATGTTGCGGGCACGGGTAAATTTATAAGCTGCCTCTTCAGACATAAATTTACGCGTTTTTTCATAGATGAAATCGATAGAAGGAACGCTAGCAATATACGTTGGTGAACGTTGCAACATGGTCACATGACCTGCCCCACCTTTAGCCATTGCTGGTACTAAAGTAATCGCTGTTGCACCACTACCAATAATAACCACCTTTTTACCTGCGTAATCTAAGTTTTCAGGCCAATGCTGTGGGTGAATGAGTTGCCCTTTAAATGCTTCTTGATTTGGGAAAGAAGGTGCATAACCCTGATCATAATTATAGTAACCTGTACAACCTACAACAAAATTGGCAATCCAAGTCTGCTGTTTTTTATTGCTATCTTCGACTACAACCTGCCATTTTTTTGAAGCCGAATCATAATTAGCAGAAAGTACGCGATGACCAAAATGAATTTTTTCTTTTAATTTAAAATCATTAATTACTTCACCTAAATATCCTTTAATAGAAGCACCATCAGCTAATACATTCGCTTTACACCATGGTTTAAAGTTAAAACCAAAGGTAGACATATCTGAATCTGAACGGATGCCAGGATAACGGAAAAGATCCCATGTTCCACCAAAAGACTCGCGACGTTCTAAAATCTCGAATTGTCGTTGTGGTGAATTTTTTGATAAATGGGCAGCGATTCCGATTCCTGAAATACCTGCGCCAATGATTAAAATATCAACTTGCTTTTCCATTTTATTTTTATACCCATTGTTGAGAATATAAGTTTATTAAAACACAATTTTGACAATACACAATGTCAAGTTTGACCGTTTATCTACTTTTTTATGTCACTTGAGGACATTTTTATAATTTATTTTTTGACTAGAAATAAAAAAGACCGGTATAAAACCGGTCTTTTTTGAATAAAATCAATTATTCAGCTGAAGTGTTTACTTCACGATCTACAAGCTCAACGTAAGCCATCGGTGCTGCATCACCAGCACGGAAGCCCGCTTTAAGAACACGTAGATAACCGCCGTTACGTTCTTTGTAACGAGGGCCGAGTACGGTAAATAATTTACCAACAGTTGCAGCATTACGAGTACGAGCAAATGCTAAACGACGATTTGCTACAGTATCGTTTTTTGCTAGAGTGATTAAAGGCTCAGCAACACGACGTAATTCTTTAGCTTTAGGCACAGTTGTTTTGATCAACTCGTGTTCAAATAAAGAATTAGCCAAGTTTTGGAACATCGCTTTACGATGGCTGCTTGTACGGCCTAATTTCACACCACTATTACGATGACGCATGGTGATAGTCCTACTTAATTAACGGCTACGATAGGCAAAACGGTCGTCCATACGAAGACTAGCTGGTGGCCAGTTTTCAAGACGCATACCGAGTTGTAAGCCTTTCGATGCCAAAACATCTTTGATCTCTGTTAACGATTTTTTACCAAGGTTAGGAGTTTTTAACAACTCAACTTCAGTACGTTGAACAAGATCACCAATGTAGTAAATATTTTCTGCTTTCAAACAGTTAGCAGAACGAACAGTAAGCTCTAGATCATCTACTGGGCGAAGCAAGATTGGGTCAACTTCTTCACGAGGCTCTTGAGCAACTGGAGTTTGGTCTTTCTGAAGATCAACAAAAATTGCAATTTGTTGTTGCAAGATTGTTGCCGCTTTGCGGATTGCTTCTTCAGGATCAACCGTTCCATTTGTTTCGAGGTCGATTACCAGTTTATCTAAATCGGTACGTTGTTCTACACGCGCATTTTCAACGGTGTAAGAAACACGCTTAATCGGGCTATAAGAAGCATCTAATTGCAAACGACCAACCGGACGTGTTTCACCTTCAGGGAAACGAGAATCAGATGTTTCATAACCACGACCTTGAGCAACTTTCAAGCGCATTTTTAATGAGCCTGAAGCACTTAAAGTACCGATTAAATGTTCTGGGTTAACCACTTCAACATTATGAGGTAAACGAAGGTCAGCAGCAGTAATATCGCCAGGACCTTGTTTTTCTAATGTTAAATATGCTTCATTTTGATCGAACAGCTTAATAGACAATCCTTTTAGGTTCAGCAAGAGCTCGACGATGTCCTGCTGCAAGCCTTCTAAAGTACTGTACTCGTGCTCGACACCTTCTATTTCTACTTCAACCACAGCAGCGCCAGGTAAAGAAGACAATAGAATGCGACGTAAAGCATTACCTAGAGTGTGGCCAAAACCACGCTCTAAAGGTTCTAGAATCACTTTTGCCGAGGTCCCGCTTACCGCTTCGACCTTGATCGCTTGCGGAGTTAGAAACTCGTTTGCAGTACGCGTCATTATTGCTACCTCAAGGATTATTTAGAATACAATTCTACAATCAAGCTTTCGTTGATTTCAGCAGGTAAATCAGAACGATCTGGTGCAGCTTTAAACGTACCTTCAAGCTTAGAATGATCAACTTCGATCCAAGCTGGAATACCACGTTGTGCAGCTAACTCAATCGCGTTTTTAATACGCAATTGTTGTTTAGCACCTTCGTGAACCGCAATTACATCACCAGCTTTAACTTGAATAGATGCGATGTTTACACGACGACCATTCAAAGTAATGCTACGGTGACTTACTAACTGACGAGCTTCTGCACGTGTAGAACCAAAACCCATGCGATAAACAACGTTATCAAGACGGCTTTCAAGCAATTTCAACAAGTTCTCACCTGTTGCGCCTTTAACACGAGCTGCTTCTTTATAGTAGTTACTAAATTGACGTTCTAACACACCGTAAATACGACGGACTTTTTGTTTTTCACGTAATTGTAGTGAATACTCAGATTGCTTACCACCGCGTGCCTGACCATGTTGACCAGGTGCTTTGTTAGCTTTTTTAGTTTTGACGTCAAATGGTTTAACGCCAGATTTAAGTTGCAGGTCTGTCCCTTCGCGGCGAGAGAGTTTGCATTTTGGACCAATATAACGAGCCATGAATGTTTCTCCTTACACGCGACGTTTTTTAGGTGGACGGCAACCGTTGTGAGGAATTGGAGTCACATCGGTAATGCTGTTAATCTTATAACCCACTGCGCCTAATGCACGAACCGCAGACTCACGACCTGGACCAGGACCTTTTACAAGGACATCCAGATTTTTCAAACCGTAATCTAAAGCTGCTTTACCAGCAACTTCAGCAGCTACCTGAGCAGCAAACGGAGTTGATTTACGTGAACCACGGAAGCCTTGTCCACCTGAGGTGGCCCAAGCCAATGCATTACCTTGACGATCAGTAATCGTAACAATGGTGTTATTAAAAGACGCGTGAATGTGTGCAACACCTTCAGAGACGGTACGAGTGACCTTCTTGCGTGTGCGAGTATCTTTAGCCATCTTTTAGCTTCCAGAAATCTTACTTTTTAATCGGTTTGCGCGGACCTTTACGGGTACGTGCGTTAGTTTTGGTACGTTGACCACGGACAGGCAAGCTGCGACGATGGCGAAGGCCGCGGTAGCAACCCAAATCCATTAAACGTTTAATGTTCATGGAAATTTCGCGACGTAAGTCACCTTCGGTAGGAACCTTAGCAACTTCTGCACGAATCGCATCAAGCTGAGCATCGTCCAACTCACGGATCTTAGTAGTTTCAGTAATACCAACTGTAGCTAAGATATTCTTAGCAGTGTGGCGACCGATACCAAAGATGTAAGTGAGGGAGATAACAGCATGCTTGTTATCCGGAATGTTTACACCGGCAATACGAGCCATTCACTTTCTCCAAAAAGGCAGTAGAGATAATCAACCGCCCCACAAAAATCTTGAGGGGCGGATATTAACCCAATTCGCCTACTGAAATCAACAGGTCTTGATTAGATTAACCTTGACGCTGCTTATGACGAGGTTCTGCGCTACAAATTACGCGAATAACCCCATTACGACGGATAACTTTACAGCTACCACAAATTTTCTTTACAGAAGCTTGTACTTTCATGATGAAACCTCTAAGTGCGCTTATCCCTTAGGATGAGCAGTCGTTTTTCTCATTAATGTTTGATTGTCATATTGATGAGATGTTAAATGCGCTTGTAGCTGAGCCATAAAGTCCATAACCACGACAACTACGATCAATAATGAGGTACCACCCAAATAGAATGGAATCCCAAAAGAGCTTTGTAGAATCATTGGCATTAAACAAATGACCGTAATATAAATCGCACCAATAAACGTCAAACGATTAAGAATATGATCTAAGTAACGAGCAGTTTGCTCACCTGGGCGAATACCAGGCACATAAGCTCCGCTGCGTTTTAGATTTTCTGATACTTCCTTAGGGCTAAATACTAAAGCCGTATAAAAGTAACAGAAAAAGATAATTAACGCACCAAAGAGCACCAAATACAAAGGCTGTCCAGGCGACAATACTAAAGCTAAATCTTGTAAGCTGCTTTTAATAAAACCAGCATTTGGATCTGCACTTCCCACCCATTGACCAAGACTTGCCGGGAACAAGAGTAAAGAACTTGCAAAAATCGCAGGAATAACACCCGCCATATTAATTTTTAATGGCAAATGCGTCTGCTGTGCTGTAAATATACGACGCCCTTGTTGCTTTTGCGCATAGTTTACTGGAATGCGACGTTGTGCTTTTTCAATAAACACAATAGCTGCCAATACACCTAAAGACAAAAGACCAAAGATTACAAGACCAATTAAACTTGTCTGACCATTATCTACAGAAGAAACTGATTGCATAATTAGTTTAGGCAAACCAGCGACAATACCTGCAAAAATAATCATTGAGATACCGTTACCAATACCTCTTTCAGTGATTTGCTCACCTAGCCACATTAAGAACATAGTTCCAGCGACAAGTGAAGTTACTGCTGGGATGTAAAACGCAAGACCAACTGACAGAGTAATACCCTGACCAATCAAACCTGCGCACATACCAACTGCTTGAACCACTGCAAGCAACAATGTGCCCTGACGTGTATACTGATTAATTTTACGCTTACCTTGCTCACCTTCCTTTTTCAAGGCTTCAAGTGATGGAATTACAGTAGACATTAACTGCACAATAATTGACGCAGAAATGTACGGCATAATCCCTAAAGCAAGAATAGACATTCGCTCTAAAGCACCGCCAGAAAACATATTGAATAGCCCAAGAATAGTTCCTTGGTTCGCATGAAATAAATTTTCTAACGCAGCATTATTAATGCCTGGTACTGGAATATGCGCTCCTAGTCGAAAGACCAGCAATGCACCGATTAGAAAACTCATCCGGCGAATAATTTCACGGTATTTCACATGAAATGGCTGACCTTTCATCATGTTGACATGACCTGAAGAACTAGGAGACATAGACACTCGAGATTACTCCTCGACTTTACCGCCAGCTGCTTCAATCGCAGCTTTAGCGCCTTTAGTCAATGCAACACCTTGAACAGTGAATGCACGAGTGATTTCACCAGAAAGTACGATACGAGCACGAATTTGGTCACGACGAACAACATTCGCAGCTTTCAAAGTTTCTAGGCTAACGATGTCGCCTTCAACTTTGCTTAACTCAGATAAACGTACTTCAGCAGTTTTTAAAGCGATTTGGCTAGTGAAACCGAATTTAGGTAAACGACGATAAATCGCAGTTTGACCGCCTTCAAAGCCTGGACGAACGCCACCACTTTTACGTGATTTTTGACCTTTGACACCACGGCCACCAGTCTTACCAACGCCAGAACCGATACCACGGCCTAAACGACGGTGTTCACGTTTTGCACCTTCTGCAGGCGCAAGTTCATTTAAACGCAGAGTCATGGCTTATTCCTCTACACTAACCATATAGTAGACTTTGTTGATCATACCGCGGTTAGAAGGCGTATCTTGCACTTCTACAGTATGACCAATACGACGCAGACCTAAACCTTGTAAGCAAAGCTTGTGATTTTTCAAGCGATGTGAAGAAGATTTAGTCTGGGTAACTTTAATCGTTTTCATGATTGATTACCCTTGAATTTCTTCTACTGATTTACCACGTTTCGCAGCGACTTTCTCAGGAGAAGTCATATCACGCAAACCTTTGAAAGTTGCGTTTACTACGTTTGCAGCATTAGTAGAACCATAACATTTAGCAAGTACGTTATGTACACCTGCAGCTTCTAGAACGGCACGCATAGCGCCACCAGCGATTACGCCAGTACCTTCAGAAGCAGGTTGCATATATACACGGCTTGCACCATGACGAGCATTCACAGGGTGTTGTAAAGTAGTACCTGCAAGGTCTACAGTAATCATGTTGCGACGTGCAGCTTCAAGTGCTTTAGAAATAGCAGCTGGAACTTCACGAGCTTTACCACGACCAAAACCAACACGACCATTACCATCACCCACCACAGTTAATGCTGTGAAAGAGAAGATACGACCACCCTTAACAACTTTGGCTACACGATCAACGGCAACCAGCTTTTCAACAAGACCTTCGTTTTGTTCAACTTTAGCCATGATTAGAACTCCAAGCCGTTTTCACGAGCAGCATCAGCCAAGGCTTTGATACGACCATGATATTTAAAACCAGAACGGTCAAATGCAACTTTAGTTACACCAGCTGCTTTCGCACGCTCTGCGATTAAAGCGCCTACTTTAGTAGCCGCGTCTACATTACCTGTAGTACCGCTACGTAAAGATGCATCCAAAGTTGAAGCTTGTGCTAAAACTTTGCCACCATCTGCTGAAATAACTTGAGCATAGATGTGACGCGGAGTGCGGTTTACACACAAACGAGTCGCACCCAATGCACGAATGTGCAAGCGTGTGCTTTTCGCACGACGCAAACGGGATTGTTTCTTTTCGTTCATAAGAACCTCGCGCCTTATTTCTTCTTAGCTTCTTTACGAAGAATGACTTCATCCGAATAACGAACACCTTTACCTTTATATGGTTCAGGAGAACGATATGCACGGATTTCTGCCGCTACTTGACCTAACAACTGCTTGTTTGCTGATTTCAAAATGATTTCAGTAGCAGTTGGAGTTTCCGCTGTTACACCTTCAGGTAAAGCGTAGTCAATTGGGTGTGAAAAACCAAGGTTAAGGTTTACAACAGTACCTTTAACCGCAGCTTTATAACCAACACCAACTAGCTGCAACTTACGTTCGAAGCCTTCACTAACCCCTTTTACAAGGTTATTCAATACAGCGCGAGCAGTACCAGCTTGCATCCAAGCATCTTTCGATTCTTTAACTGGAGCAAGTTGAAGTTTACCTTCTTCCTGTTTTAGCTCGACCAGCGCATGCAGGTTGAAAGACAATGTACCTTTGCTGCCTTTCACTTCGACCTGCCGGCCGTTCTGAGTAACTGCTACACCATTAGGTACAGTTACTGGGGCTTTAGCCACACGAGACATGAGGAATCACCTATTAAGAAACAAAAGCAATAACTTCACCACCAACGCCCGCAGCACGTGCAGCGCGATCAGTCATGATGCCTTTGCTTGTAGAAACAATTGCAATACCTAAACCTTGCTTAACGCTTGGAAGTTTATCTTTACCACGGTATTGGCGAAGACCTGGACGGCTTACGCGTTTAACCATTTCGATAACTGGTTTGCCTTCGAAATATTTTAAAGTAATTGTCAAAGTAGATTTTGTCTCTTCTTGAGCAACTTCTACATTTGAAATATAACCTTCTTGTTGAAGTACGTTTGCAATTGCAACTTTCAACTTAGAAGAAGGCATAGAAACAGTTTGTTTCTTAGCCATTTGTGCGTTACGAACACGTGTTAGCATGTCGGCAACGGTATCTTGCATACTCATTTAGTCGCTCCTTACCAGCTTGCCTTAACAACGCCTGGTACATCACCCTGCATTACTGTGTCACGTAATTTGTTACGGCTTAAACCGAACTTACGGAAGTAACCATGAGGACGACCAGTTAAACCACAACGGTTACGAAGACGTACCGGAGATGCATTACGTGGCAATGCTTGTAACTTTAACATCGCTTCGAAACGCTCTTCTTCACTTGCATTTACGTTTGCAATCGTAGCTTTTAATTCAGCACGTTTTGCAGCGTATTTAGCAACTGTTTTTTCGCGTTTCAATTCGCGATTAATCATACCTTTCTTAGCCATATCGACCTCTTATTTGAACGGGAAGCCGAATGCACGCATAAGCGCACGGCCTTCGTCATCGGTGCGAGCAGTCGTAGTAATAGTAATATCCATACCACGAATACGATCAATCTTATCGAAATCGATTTCAGGGAAAACGATTTGCTCTTTCAAACCCATTGAGTAGTTACCACGACCATCAAATGATTTCGAAGAGAAACCACGGAAGTCACGGATACGAGGGATTGCGATTGAGATCAAACGGTCCAAGAATTCGTACATTTGGTCGCCACGTAAAGTAACTTTACAACCAATCGGCCAACCATCACGGATTTTGAAACCAGCGATAGATTTACGAGCAAGTGTAATTACTGGTTTTTGACCAGCAATTAATTGCATGTCGACTACAGCGCCATCTAATAATTTCTTATCAGTTGCAGCTGCGCCTACACCCATGTTTAGGGTAATTTTTGTGATGCGTGGAATTTCCATCACGTTCTTAATGCTAAGTTCTTCTTGTAACTTCGCTTTAAGTTCTTCGTTGTAACGTGCTTTAAGTCTGGCCATTGCCTTTTCAACCTATTACTTCGCTACCGCCACTGATTCACCATTTGATTTATAAACGCGAGTTTTCACGCCATCAATCACTTGGTAACCAACACGGTCAGCCTTCTGGGTTGTAGCATTTAAAATTGCCACGTTTGAAATATGAAGCGAAGCTTCTTGAGTAACGATACCGCCTTCAGCGCCAGTTACACGATTCGGCTTTTGATGCTTCTTCACTAAGTTAAGGCCTTCAACCTTAACGCGGTCTTCAGAAACAGACAATACAGTACCCTGTTTGCCTTTTTCTTTACCTGCGATCACGATAACTTGATCGCCTTTTTTAATCTTAGCCATGATTGCCTCTTATAGAACTTCAGGAGCCAATGAAATGATTTTCATGAACTGTTCAGTACGAAGTTCACGAGTCACTGGTCCGAAGATACGAGTAGCAATCGGAGCTTTGTTGTTGTTCAGGATAACTGCAGCATTATCATCAAAACGGATCACAGAACCATCTGGACGACGAATGCCGAATTTAGTACGAACTACAACCGCATTCATCACGTCACCTTTTTTAACACGTGCGCGTGGGATTGCTTCTTTTACAGTAACTTTAATAATGTCGCCAACAGAAGCATAACGACGATGTGAACCACCAAGTACTTTAATACATTGTACGCGGCGAGCACCACTGTTGTCTGCTACGTCGAGCATAGTTTCGGTTTGAATCATTGCCCTACTCCAAAACCGAGCATCACCGGTCACAATTTCGAAAGGCTCAAAGAGTACTCGAAATTGACCGATGATGCAACAAGAACGTCGAATTACTCAGCAGCTGCTTCAACTACTTCCACTAAAGTCCAAGCTTTAGTTTTAGAAATTGGGCGGCTTTCTTTAATGGTCACAACATCGCCAAGTTTAGCAACATTGTTCTCATCATGAGCGTGTAACTTAGTTGAACGGCGAATTGATTTGCCATACAACGGGTGTTGAACGCGGCGTTCGATAAGAACAACAATAGACTTGTCCATTTTGTCGCTTACTACTTTGCCGGTTAACGTGCGGACTGTTTTTTCACTCATTGTCCGTTCCCCTGTTTTTCGGTAAGGAGTGTCTTAATACGAGCAATTGTCTTACGAGCAACTTGCACTTCATGCGATTTACCCAACTGACCAGTTGCTTTCGCCATACGAAGACGGAATTGATTAAGCTGTTGCTCATCAAGCAAAGCTTTCAACTCTTCTACCGATTTTTCACGTAGATCTTTAGTTTTCATTACATTACCGTCCGAGTCACGATAGTGGTTTTAAACGGAAGTTTAGCAGCAGCTAAAGCAAATGCTTCACGCGCTAATTCTTCGTTCACACCTTCAATTTCGTACAGGATCTTACCTGGTTGGATCTGGCAAACCCAGTACTCCACGCTACCCTTACCTTTACCCATACGCACTTCAAGAGGCTTTTGAGTAATTGGTTTATCCGGGAATACGCGAATAAAGATTTTACCACCACGCTTAATACGGCGGCTAATAGTACGACGTGCAGCTTCAATCTGACGAGCAGTCATACGACCACGTTCAGTTGCTTTGATTGCAATCGAACCAAATGATACTGTACTACCACGATGCGCTAGACCAGTATTACGGCCTTTGTGCACCTTACGGAATTTGGTACGTTTAGGTTGCAACATGGATTATTCTCCCTTGTCAGCAGCACGGTCACCGCGACGACCACGACGCTCTTGACCTTCACCACGACCACGACCACGTTTAGCTGGACGATCTTCAGCAGGAGCAGGGTTCATGACTTGTTTCATGCCACCTAAAATCTCGCCACGGAAAATCCAAACTTTAACACCAATCGTACCGTAAGTTGTTTCTGCACGCATAGTTGCATAGTCAATGTCTGCACGTAGCGTATGTAAAGGTACACGACCTTCACGATACCATTCTGTACGAGCAATCTCTGCACCACCTAAACGGCCAGACACTTCAACTTTGATACCTTTAGCACCAGCACGCATAGTGTTTTGAACCGCACGCTTCATAGCACGACGGAACATTACACGCTTTTCTAATTGAGAAGCGATTGCTTCAGCAACTAAACGCGCATCTAAGTCTGGGCGATCAATTTCGTTGATACTTACTTGCGCTGGAACACCCATAATGCTGGTAAGTTCGCGCTGTAATTTCTCAATATCTTCGCCTTTTTTACCGATTACGATACCAGGACGTGCTGTGCTAATAGTTACTTTAGCAGCGCCTGATGGACGTTCGATAAGAATGTTGCTTACCATCGCATTCTTAAGTTTTTTAGTTAAAAACTCACGAACTTGAAGATCTTTAAGCAAGTATTCAGCGTATTGTTTCGGATTCGCATACCAGTTAGCGTTATGACGTTTCACAACACCTAGGCGGATACCGATTGGATGAACCTTCTGACCCATATCAAACCCCTACCTTAACGGTGATGTGACAAGTACGCTTAGTAATACGATCTGCACGGCCTTTAGCACGTGGCATAATACGTTTAAGGCTCATGCCTTCGTCAACGTAAATCGTAGATACTTTAAGATCGTCAACATCTAAACTGTTATTGTGTTCAGCGTTTGCAATCGCAGATTCCAATGCTTTTTTTACTAAAACAGCAGCTTTTTTATTGCTGAAGTTTAAGATATTTAAAGCATGCGCAACAGATTTGCCGCGAATAAGATCTGCAACCAAACGTGCTTTCTGTGCCGAGATAGCGGCACCGCGTAATTTAGCAGTTACTTCCATCATGACACCTATTAACGTTTAGATTTCTTGTCAACACCGTGACCACGATAGGTACGAGTTGGCGCGAATTCACCGAGTTTATGACCAACCATATGCTCAGTAACAATTACTGGAACGTGGTTACGACCATTATGAACAGAAATTGTTAAACCAACAAAATCTGGAAGGATCATCGAACGACGAGACCAAGTTTTAATCGGCTTGCGAGAGTTACTAGCAACAGCCGCTTCAACCTTAGCGAACAAGTGCGCATCGACGAATGGGCCTTTTTTCAGAGAACGAGGCATTAGTCAGATTCCTTTACTTGACGCGACGGTCGCGAATAATCATCTTAGTCGTACGCTTATTGGTACGTGTCTTGTACCCTTTAGCTTTTTGACCCCATGGGCTTACAGGTTGAATACCTTTGTTACGCCCTTCACCACCACCGTGCGGGTGATCAATCGGGTTCATCGCCATACCACGTACGGTAGGACGAACACCACGCCAGCGCGAAGCACCAGCTTTACCCAATGAACGAAGGTTGTTTTCTTGGTTAGAAACTTCACCAATTACAGCGCGGCATTCAACATGTACTTTACGCATTTCACCTGAACGAAGACGAATAATTGCGTAAGAACCATCACGACCCAACAACTGAACAGAAGCACCAGCAGAACGCGCTAATTGCGCACCCTTACCAATTTTAAGTTCAACGTTATGAAGTGTAGAACCGATCGGCATATTACGAAGTGGCAAGCAGTTACCTGGACGAATTGGAGCATCGTTACCAGATTGTACTTTATCGCCAGCACGTAAGCCTTTAGGTGCGATGATATAACGACGCTCACCATCAGCATATTTCAACAAAGCAATATGTGCTGTACGGTTTGGATCGTATTCAATACGCTCTACAACAGCTGGGATGCTGTCTTTGTTACGTTTGAAGTCAACGATACGGTAGTGTTGTTTATGACCACCACCAACGTGACGAGTAGTAATGTGACCGTTGTTATTACGACCACCAGTACGTTTTTTAGCTTCAACCAACGGTGCGTAAGGAGCGCCTTTGTGAAGATGGTCATGAACCACTTTCTCTACAAAGCGACGTCCTGGAGACGTTGGCTTACATTTTTGAATCGGCATAATTTTCGTCCTTATTCCGCTGCGCTTTCAGCGGTATCGCCCAAGTCAGCCATTTCAACATCTTGGCCAGCTTTCAGGGTGACGTATGCTTTTTTAACATCAGAACGGCGTCCCAATGTACGACCAAAGCGCTTAGTCTTACCTTTAGTAATAGTTGTGTTAACTTTAACAACTTCTACACCAAAAAGTTTTTCAACTGCTTTTTTGATTTCAAGTTTAGTAGCATTGATGTCTACTTTAAATACTTGAACACCAACAGTATCACCTAATACTTGTGCCTTTTCTGAGAAGACTGGTCCTTTTAGGACTTGATAGATACGTTCGTTGTTCATCCGAGTTCTACCTCAATTTTCTTAGCAGCAGCTACAGACATCACAACTTTATCAAACGCGATCAAGCTTACAGGATCGATTGCAGTTGCATCTACCACATCTACATGCGGAAGGTTGCGTGCTGCAAGATATAAGTTCTCATCTACAGCGTCAGTAACGATTAATGCACGAGCAGCATTTAAGTCGTTAAGCTTTGCAAGCAATTCTTTAGTTTTTGGAGCTGCAACTGCAAACTCTTCAACTAATACAAGACGATCTTGGCGAACAAGTTCAGCTAAGATACATTGCATTGCACCGCGGTACATCTTACGGTTTACTTTTTGAGACCAATCTTGTGGACGAGCAGCAAAAGTTTTACCACCGCCAACCCAGATAGGGCTACGAATAGAACCCGCACGAGCACGACCAGTACCTTTTTGACGGAATGGCTTTTTACCACCGCCAGAAACGTCTGCACGTGATTTCTGAGCACGAGTACCTTGACGACCACCTGCTAAGTAAGCAGTAACAACTTGGTGTACAAGAGCTTCGTTAAATTCACGTCCGAAAGCAACTTCAGACAATTCAACAGCAGAGCCGGAAACAGTTTTCAAATTCACGGTATTTCCCCTCAGGCCTTGATGGTAGGACGTACAATCACGTCACCGCCAGTTGCACCAGGAATTGCACCTTTAACAACTAAAACAGAACGTTCAGCGTCAATAGATACGATTTCAAGACCTTGTACTGTTACGCGTTCGTCACCTAAGTGACCAGCCATTTTCTTGCCTTTGAACACGCGACCAGGAGTCTGGTTTTGACCTGTAGAACCTAATACACGGTGAGAAACTGAGTTACCGTGAGTAGCGTCTTGAGTACGGAAGTTCCAACGTTTAACACCACCTTGGAAACCTTTACCTTTTGATTGACCAGTTACGTCAACAATTTGACCAACTGCGAACAAATCAACGCCAATAGTACCGCCAACTTCACGGCCTTCAAGCTCAGCTTCAGTAACACGGAACTCTTTAACTAAACGACCAGCAGCAACACCAGCTTTCGCGAAGTGACCTTTCTGAGCGTTAGTTACGCGAGATTCGCGACGTTCACCAGTAGTTACTTGAACAGCTTGATAACCATCAGTTTCAAGTGTTTTGATTTGCGTAATGCGGTTTGGATCGACTTCGATGACTGTAACAGGTACAGAAACACCTGCATCTGTAAAGATGCGAGTCATACCACATTTGCGACCGACTAAACCAATAGCCATGTGCATAAACCTCTAAAAAAGCGGCCTAATTAACTTAGAAGTTAATCAACCGAAAGCCTTAACCCAAAGCGATCTGAACATCAACACCAGCCGCAAGATCTAATTTCATCAATGCATCAACAGTTTTATCTGTAGGTTGAACGATATCGATCAAACGTTTGTAGGTGCGGATTTCGTACTGGTCACGCGCATCTTTGTTAACGTGCGGTGAAGTAAGAACGTTGAAGCGTTCGATGCGAGTAGGCATCGGAATTGGACCACAAACTTGTGCGCCAGTACGCTTAGCGGTTTCTACGATCTCTTGAGCAGATTGATCAATCAGACGATGATCAAAAGACTTCAAACGGATACGAATTCTCTGGTTAGACATACCAGTAAACTCCAAGCCAAACATATAAAGAATCACCCTTGACGCATCTCACCCATTGGTAAGTGTCAAAGGCAGTGAAAATCACTAAGGTCATGATCGATGCCACGACTGTAATGCACATTTACTACTTTCTTCGCAGTAAATGCCCCTCCTTTTGAGGGTCGCCCATTATAACGATTGTTTAAGTCTTATGCAATTCTCTTTTTCTGTTTTTTGTTCAAAACGTGCTTTAAACTAGCATTCACAACTCATCTAGGCATTTATGACAAACTCAATCGCTTTATTTAAGAGTTGATTACCTTGTTCAAATTTTTGTGCTTCTGAATATTGCAGTTCACTCACAGGCTGAACATATTCCCCCCTAAAAATAGATAGCTCTTCTTCATTTTCAAGTAAGAGTTCTAAAGCGGCTGGTGTCATTTCTGGATGAAATTGAAAACCCAGCACATTTTTTCCAATTTGATACATCTGATTACGACAAGCTATATTCTCGGCTAAGTGTATAGCACCTTTGGGTATTTCAAATGTTTCGCTATGCCACTGCATCACCTTTATCTTTTCAGGCAATGGAAAGCTGTCTTGAGGTAAATTTGCTACCCTTTGAACTGTCGACCAACCAAGTTCCTGATAGCGGTTTCGACTGACTGCGGCGCCTAGTGCATTAGCAATTAGCTGCCCACCCAAGCAGAGACCTATAGCAGGCTTTCCTGCTGCTAAATAACGACGCAACCATCTTTTCTCTATCTTAAGCCATGGATAATTCGCCTCATCATTTACACTCATGGTGCCACCCATGACTAATAATAAGTCAACCTCATCAATTTGTGGTAAAGCTTCTATTTCAAGTGACCGATCAACCGGAAGTGCAAAAAACTCCGTAGAACTAATAGTCGCGTGGTGAGCTTTTAAAAATGAATAACAACTCCCAAAACCCTCACCCGCGATATGTTGAAAATAATGAACTCTTAAATGCGACTTCATGCGCTTAAACCTATTGTTGTTAGAATGTTGTAGTGGTCTTTGCAAAAATAAAGCCAAGTTTTTGTTTTATAGGTCTACTGTAACGAAACGTCTTACAAAACTTTATAAATCTAGCGAAGAATTTAAATTTCTCTTAATCTAACTTTATCATTTAAAACATAACGCACTATGAAAAAGCATAACGATTTCCAGACTCGTCTCATTCATGCCCCAAGAAAGGCTCCGCAATTCATTGAAACAGTGCAACCTCCCTTATTTCGCGCATCGACTATCATTTTCAAATCAACTTCGCACCTTTTTGATCGTCACTGGACTGATAAGTATGACTATAGCTATGGAACACATGGCACCCCTACTACATTCACCTTAGGCGACAATATTGCGCAAATTGAAGGTGGTTTGCATTGTTTGCTTGCACCGAGTGGCCTATCCGCAATTAATATTGTGAACTCAGCATTTTTAAGCACTAATGATGAAGTATGGGTTCCAGACAATATTTACGGGCCAAATCTAGAACATTTAACTTATCTACAAAGTCAATATGGCATTATTGTTAAAGTATATAACCCCATTGACGCTGCAAGTTTTCAACCTACCGAAAGAAGTAAACTATTATGGTTAGAAGCTGCAGGTTCAGTTACTTTAGAATTCCCTGATCTTAAAAATCTAGTCAAGAAAGCTAAAAAGCATGGTGTATTGACAGCTCTAGATAACACTTGGGGAGCTGGGCTTGCGTTTAATGCTTTTAATTTTTCTGATGAACATCTATCAGTCGATTTAACCGTTCACGCATTAACAAAATATCCAAGTGGTGGTGGTGACATCCTAATGGGCAGCATTGTAACTCGTGATGAGAAACTTCATCACCGCCTATTCCGCACACACGCCATTTTAGGCATCGCAATCTCTGGAGATGATGCGGCTCAAGTTCAACGCAGCCTTGCTCATATGTCTTTACGCTATGAACAACAGTCAGCCAATGCTCAAACTTTACTTAAGTGGCTAAAGGACCAACGCCAATTTGCACAAGTTCTACACCCAAGTGATGAATCCTCACCAGGCCATCAATACTGGCAAGAAATATGCACAACTGATCAAAGTGCAGGTTTAGTGAGTGTTATTTTTAAACCTGAATATGACATTACAGCAGTACGTCGTTTCTGCGATGCATTAGAGTTATTTAAGCTCGGTTTTAGCTGGGGTGGACCCGTTAGCCTGATTATGCTTTATGATTTAAAAATGATGAGAAAACTTGAGAATACACATTTACAACAAGGATTATTGGTTCGATTCTGTATAGGACTAGAAGATCCGCAAGATTTGATACAAGATATCGAAAATGCACTGAAACAACTGTAAAACGACAACATTATAGTGACTCAAACCATAGGATAAAAATATATGGGTACACCGATTGTTATTGCTAAAAATATTAAGGACACATCAAAAGAAATTGTTTTACTTCCCCAGTTTGCTAACCGTCATGGACTTATTGCAGGCGCCACAGGTACAGGTAAAACAGTTACGTTAAAAGTTCTAGCAGAGAGTTTCTCTCGAATCGGTGTGCCAGTATTTCTTGCCGATGCTAAAGGCGATGTTTCGAGTCTTGCAAAAGCTGGTGAAGCTTCCGATAAATTTAATGAACGCTTAAAACTTTTACAAATTGATAGTGTTCCATTCGCAGCGAACCCAGTTGTTTTTTGGGATTTATTTGGTCAGCAAGGCCATCCTATCCGAACCACTATTTCTGAAATTGGGCCAATTTTATTGGCTCGCATGCTCAATTTAAATGATACCCAAGAAGGTGTGTTATCTGCTGTATTCCGCATTGCAGATGACCAAGGGTTACTATTAGTCGATTTTAAAGATTTAAAAGCCATGATCACTTTTGTGAGTGAACATGCAGCTGAGTTTAAAGCCGAGTATGGTAATTTATCTCCAGCCAGCCTAGGTGCCATTCAGCGCAACTTACTCGCTCTTGCCGACCAAGGTGGAGAACAGTTCTTTGGGGAACCAGCTTTAAATATTCTGGATTTTATCCAAACCGATGCAAACGGACACGGTTATATCAATATTCTTGCTGCTGACAAGCTCATGAATACACCTAAGTTATATGCCACTTTCCTCTTATGGATGCTTTCAGAGTTATTTGAACAGCTACCAGAAGTGGGTGATATGGATAAGCCTAAACTCGTGTTTTTCTTTGATGAAGCTCACTTGTTATTTGATAATGCCAGCCAAGCTCTACAAGACAAAATTGAACAAGTGGTACGTTTAATCCGCTCCAAAGGGGTGGGTATCTACTTTATTACTCAAAACCCACTCGATTTACCCGAAAGCGTTCTTGGTCAACTTGGTAATCGCGTTCAACATGCATTACGTGCATTCACCCCTAAAGATCAAAAAGCTGTAAAAACCGCAGCAGACACTTTCCGTGCTAATCCCGAGTTTAAAGTTGATGAAGCTATTACCCAACTTGGTGTTGGTGAGGCACTCATTAGCTGTCTAGATGAGCAAGGTACACCACAGATTGTAGAACGTGGTTGGGTTATGCCTCCGTACTCTGCATTTACACCGATCACTCCAGAAGAGCGTCAGACTTTAATCTCGCAAAGTATTATTGCTGGGGTTTATGAACAAGCTGTAGATCGTGATAGTGCCTATGAAATGCTACAGAATAAAGTTGCTGAACGCGAACAACAGCAGCAAGACGCCGAACTTGCAAAACAACAAGCTAAAGAACAAGAAACTTTAGCAAAACAGCAAGCTAAAGAGCAGGAACGTTTGGCACGTGAGCAATTAAAAGAGGAAGAAAGAGCAGCCCGTGAACGAGCTAAACTCACACAAGACATTGTGGGAACTTTTGCCAAAAGTGCTGCACGCAGTTTAGGAGGAAGTACCGGCCAAAAACTCGTAAGGGGCTTGCTCGGCTCTTTATTTGGTAAATAAAAATATTAAAAAAATTGCGTTAATTTTAGGGGATTTTATATCCCCTAATTTTTTTATGGTTTTTTATAAAAAAGTTATTGCCATTAATTTTTTAAAGATGTATTTTAAATACATCTTATATAGCCAGATAAATAAGGTCTAGCCATGACTCCACAACAAATTGAACTTGTTAAATCTACTGTACCGGTTTTACGTGAACACGGCGTTACGCTGACTACATACTTTTATAAGCGCATGCTTAATAACAATCCCGAATTAAAAAATGTTTTTAATTTAGATGACCAAACCAGCTTACGTCAGCCACGTGCTCTTGCAGCTGCTGTACTTGCTTATGCAGAAAATATTGAGAACCCTACTGTGCTCGCTAAAGCGGTAGAACGCATCACCACTAAACACGTGAGCTTAGATATTCAACCAGACCAATATGCAATTGTTGGGGACAACTTGCTTCATTCAATTAGTGAAGTACTCAACGTGCCATTCGAATCAGAGCTTATTGAAGCGTGGAAACAAGCATATTTACAGTTGGCTGATATCTTGATTGGTGTTGAAAAACAAAAATATGAACAACTTGAAAGCTTAAAAGGTGGATGGGCTGGCTGGCGTTCATTTGAAATTACTCAAATTGATCCTTTGGAATCTGGCAAACGCTTCACTTTAAAAGCAACTGACCATGAAGACGTACTGACTAGCCCAGCAAATGCCTTTATTTCAGTTAAAGTACAAGTTCCCGAGCAACAACTTGAACAACCGAAAGCTTTTAAATTTACTGAAGCTCAAGAAGATAACTCGTATCACTTTGAAGTGCAGCCTGAAGAAAATCATACTGAGTTTTCAGTTGCTAATATTCTACTTGAGCATTATAGAGTTGGTGATCAAGTACAGGTTTCAGCCCCTTTAACGCTGTAATGTAAAAACCTCTTGCCTGAAAGTTTTCTTATTTAGACTTTCAGGCTAAGATGATCATCCTTTTAATCTCTTCCATTTTTGGTGATCATGCAGCTTAATAAATTTACCGATTATGCATTACGACTCTTAATGTATGTTGCACGCCCAAGTGATGCACCCTACACGATTGCAGAAATCGCGAAAGATTTGCATGTTTCACAAAACCATCTAGTTAAAGTTGTTCACTTCATGGGCAAGCAGGAATGGATTATTACCATTCGTGGAAAAGGCGGCGGAATTCGCTTAAATCCAGAGGCACTTAACTCAAATTTAGGTTCAATTGTTCGAATATTACAGGGCGACAATCAAATTGTTGAATGTAATACACCACCTTGTGTATTACGCAGTCACTGTGGTTTAAAAGGTATTTTAGATCAGGCTTTAGAGAGCTTTTATCAAAGTCTAGATCAATACACACTCGGAGAAGTTTTGCAGCAATCAAAATCTGCTCCTGCCAACTCCCCTATTGCATTTTTACAAATCTAAGCTCTACTGATTTTGATAAGTCGACTTATTGAAAATTAGCAAGAATACCCAAGCTCCTTTATACTAGGCGCGAGCCCTCTCATTTAAAAAGTTATTTTTTATGCGTCGTAGTGAAAAATCGAAAGACACCAAAGCCAGACTCGCACCCAAGCAAAAGATCAGCTATGAAAAGAAACCAGATCCAGCGATCACAGCATATGCTGTGCAATCACTCAACTGGTTACGCCAAGCTGAGTTTCTAATGAGTGCACCTAAATTGGCACTTTGTGTTGAAGATAGTGGCTACGAGATCGCTTTTGCAGGACGCTCAAATGCCGGTAAGTCTAGTGCTATCAATGCATTAACCAATAAAAAACAGTTAGCGCGCGCCTCTAAAAAACCTGGCCGTACTCAGATGATTAACTTCTTTAGTCTAGGCAACCCCGATCAACGTTTAGTCGATCTTCCTGGCTATGGTTATGCAGCCGTACCTGAAGATATGAAACGAGTATGGCAAAAAGAATTAGAGAACTATTTAATCCATCGTAAAAGCTTACAAGGCTTAGTATTACTTATGGATATTCGCCATCCTCTACAGCATTTCGACATGATGATGCTAGAGTGGGCTTATTCACGTCATCTCTTTGTTCATATTCTCTTAACGAAAGCAGACAAACTTAATCGTGGCCCTGCAAACAAAGTGCTATTAGAAGTTAAGCAACAGCTGAAAAAAATGAAGCTTGATTTCTCGATTCAACTTTTCTCATCACTTAATAAATTAGGTTTAGAAGAGCTAGCAAGTGTTATGGCTGGACGCCTGCATTTTACGCTTGATCAAGAACCAGAATTTGACGTTGACGCGATCCCTGAAGCATCAGATGAGGATACTGAAGAGTAAATCATCAAAACAGATACAACTTCTTTATTAAATTTATTTTCAAATTGGCCCCTATTGCTAAACACAAATGTAGGGGCTTTTTTTATACTCGTTATAACTTCATCGAGTTAAAAATCAGGACTAAATGATGAAATTGTTATCTTTTTTGAAGAACAAGGCTTTAGGTTCTTCTATTGACTATAAAATTCTTCCACGTAAAGTAAAATTTGACTGGAAAGATACCCCTGTTGACTGGATTCCAAATCAGCCTTTCGCAAGTTATTTTATTAATGAAATTAATAACATCTTACCTGCTGGAGAATTCTGGTTTTGCCGTTTGTACAATAAAGTTTTACCGCAAATTAAAGATGAAAAACTTAAACAGGATGTGCAAGCATTTATCCGCCAAGAAGCTATGCATGCCAATGCGCATACTTCTGCCAATAAAGAATATTTAAGCGCACGTAATATTGATATCCAGCGAAATCTGGACATTATGAATTATCTATTTACCACTGCCTTAGCAGATAAACCATTTGATAAAGAAGTCCCTCAATTTCTACAAGCGCAATGGGACCTTTTCCGTTTAGGCGTTATTGCAACTGTTGAGCATATGACCTGTGTATTAGGGAAATATGCACTCTATAACGAGCGTTGGGAAGAATTAGGCGCTGACCCTGAAATGGTCGATCTGGTTAAATGGCATGGTTCAGAAGAAATTGAACACCGTACCGTTGCTTTTGATTTATATCGCCATTTGGGTGGTGGATATATTCCACGCTACTATTTAAGCCTTGCAGTGATTGTACTGGTGCTTGGATTATGGGTAGATGGCGCTGCACATATTATGAAACAAGATCCACGTTTTGCTGATGCTGCTAAATCTAGATTTTTCCCAGTATGGGTTGCTGTAGAGTGGTATAAAATTAGCAGAAAAGATAATCAGGTTTTACCAAACCCAATCTGGCTTATTGCTCAACAAATTGATTACCTCATGCCTTGGTATGATCCAGTTAAAGAAGGCAGCACTGAAGATGCGGTAAGTTATTTATCGCAATCTCCAGCAGCAAAAAGAGCCGAGTTACAAGCGGCTTAAAAATAAAAAAGCAGGATTTAAAATCCTGCTTTTTTATTTAGGAGATTAGACACTGATATCTTTATCTTTTGTATAACGGTCAACAACCACGCTAATCATCATATCACCCTGCACATTTACCACTGTTCTTACCGTATCCAATAGGCGATCAATCGGAAGTAAAATGGCGATTGCTTCAGCCGGTAAACCTACAGACTGTAAAACCATAATCATGGTAACCATACCAGCACTTGGAATTCCAGGGGCCCCTAGTGATGCAATCATTGCTGTTAAACACACAATAATTTGTTGTGTCAGGTTTAAGTCTAGCCCCACCAAATTTGCGACAAATAATGCAGCGGCTGCTTCATATAGTGCAGTGCCATCCATATTAAGCTGTGTACCTAAAGGAATTACAAAACCAGCTGTTTGCGGACGAACACCTAAGTTTTCTTGTGCGCATTTCATACTAAGGGGCATTGTGGCAGAACTAGAGCTGGTTGCAAATGCTGTAATTAGCGCTGTACGTGTTCCTTTGAAAAAAGTCCAAGGACTCATGCGGCCAAAAATCCAAAGTAATAGCGGCAAAACAACAGCGCCATGAAAAATGGTAGTCCCTGTCACTACAACAGCAAACTCAGCCAAACGACTTAGTACTGAAATATCTTCCGTTGCCATTAACTTTGCTAATAAGGCAAAAATACCCAAAGGTGCTAGCTTCATTACCCAGCCGACTAGCATCATCATCATTTCAAAAAATTGATGACTTAATAAGCGAATACTTTTAAAACGCTCACCGCCATGGACTAAAGCAACACCAACAAATAGTGCAAACACCACAACAGCTAAAACATTACCATCGCTGAATGCTTTAAATGGGTTAATTAATGTATTTTGAATAAAATTAGTGAAAAAACTTGCAGGATTTAAACTATCTGGTGCCTGATAGTTTTGCATAGACATTTGGAAAATAGAGATATCTATACCACGTCCTACTTCAAATAGATGAGCACAACTTATACCTAAAATTAAAGCTAATGTTGTTGTGGTCAAACAACATAAAAAGGTAATTTTCCAGACTGGACCTAACTTCCCTCCCGCCTGCAAATTAGAGACACCCACAACAATCGAGCTAAAAATCAAAGGCACCAACAACATTTTAAGCAGCCCAATAAAGACACTGCTTAATATGCCTAACCCATATAAACTATGTTTTACAAACGCAGTATCGGGATACAACGTTAATATAAAACCAAAGGCTAAGCCTAAAATGGCAGCAATAAGAATTTGTGTGTTTAAGTTCATATCAGCATTATTTTTTTCAGTTGGCAATCCTTTTGCAAATATGACATGAGCTCGCTTTTCATACGAGCAATTTTTTGTCACATCGTTTCAATTAAAAATAAAAAAGCCATCTGATGAGATGGCTTTATAAATGAGTTTATTGCGTTTCAATTTCCCGCAAACGAATTAAACCCTCTTGCACGGTACTGCATACAAGTTGGCCATTTTGCCACATACGGCCAAAGTTTAAGCCGCGAGAAGCTGCGCTAACGGTTGCTTCCATATCGTAAAGCATCCATTCATCGGCACGCAGCGGACGATGGAAATAAATGGCATGATCAATACTTGCACACTGCAAACTTGGAGAAATATAACTAAGCCCATGCGGTCTCAAAGCAGTTGTCATTAAGGTAAAGTCTGAATAAAACGCAACAATCGCTTGATGCAGAGCAATATCATCTAATTGTTTTGGAATACGGTCATGTGTGCGGATATAGTGCGCATTATAAGGAGCTTCAGGTTGCGGTTGAAACGGATTTACCGGATCAATTGGGCGAATTTCTACGTGGCGCTCACGCATAAAGCTAGCACGAACATTTTCAGGTACGAAATTTAAAATACCTTCTTTGAGCTCATTTTCAGATTTAAGAGTCTCTGGCGCGGGATACTCTGGCTCTTGATGTTGATAGTTCAAGCCTTCTTCTGGATTAGCAAAAGAAACCATCGCCGAAAATATAACTCGTCCGTGTTGAATGGCACGAACCTGACGGCTTACGAAACTCTTCCCATCACGTAAACGGTCTACTTCATAGATAATTGGGGCATTAATATCGCCACCATATAAAAAATATGCATGCAAAGAATGCGCTGGGCGATCGGTTGTATAAGATGCCGCACGTAAAGCCTGACCCAAAACCTGCCCACCAAAGACACGTTTACCGACAAGATTACGGCTTATGCCACGGTAAATATTTTCTTCTAGCTTTTCTAAAGTAAGAAGATCGACAAGTTCTTGGGTTAACGCATTCATGAGAGATACCTTCATATTTCAGGTAAAAAATCGTATTAAAGTACAGATGTGTAGAATCTATTGTGCCATAAAAAACTATTTGAACATGGAACAATCAGTCAACTTCTGACGAACATTGTTCATATAACAGCTAAAAATACGATTTTTAACGATAAAATATGCCAAAAGCATTATAATTTATAAGAAAGTAGCATATTGTTTTTTTTAATAAATGCCGCAAAATAATTACCCTCTGCATTTGGTGCTGGGATTTGTCTTTAAGAAGTAGGAGTTCTTATGTCCAAGAGTGGGTTTGGTCAAATGTATCGTCGGCTTTCGAGTAAACTACTTGACCTCGTGGTAACACCACATGTTCTTGGGGAAGTTCCTACTGAACCAGTATCAGAAACAACAGAAACAGAAGCAAAAACTGACCGCCAAAAAGTGGTTTGTTACGTCTTACAAAACCACTCTCGAAGCAATGCTCTGGTGGTTGATGGAGAAACGCGTCGTTTAAATTTAAAACCTGCGTTAGATCCATTAGTTGTTGGCACTCATCAGGAAAAAGCATCAGTTTTATTTTTACAGCACAATGATGAAAATAATTTACTGAATCCGCCTCCTCATGCTTTTCCACCACGCTTATTAAAACTGATTGAAGTTTTACAAGAAAATCCTGAACTCGATATAGAGCTTGTTCCGGTTACAGTTTTATGGGGCCGTTCGCCAGATAAAGAAGATTCTTGGTTTAAGTTATTATTTTCAGATACGTGGGCAACACCAAGCACAGTTAAGCAGCTGGTTAATATTGGTTTGCATGGCCGTCAGTCTTATTTAGAATTTCATGAACCACAATCGCTACGTGAATTGGTTGATTATGCACAGCAGCATTATCCAAATCTTTCACCAGCAACTTATATTGTAAGTACGTTAAATGATTATTTAGACCGTCAGCGTGAAGTCGTGTTAGGCCCCGATTTGTCGGATCGCCGCAATGTCATGCAATCGGTTGTTAAATCTCGTGATGTGCAAGAAGCAATCCGCCGTGAAAGTATCCGCGGAAAAGTGAGCATGCTTGAAGCTGAACGCCGTGCGATTGGCTATGTGAATGAAATCGTATCGGATTATTCACACTCAGCAGTGCGCTTTGCTGATCTTGCCTTAACGCGCTTATGGACCCAGCTTTATGACGGCGTAGAGGTGCATAACTTTAGTACCGTTCGTGAACTAGCGAAAGACTATGAAGTTGTCTATACACCGTGTCATCGCAGTCACATTGACTATTTACTATTGTCATATGTCATCTATAAACGTGGCTTAATGGTTCCGTATATTGCTGCAGGCGATAACTTAAACTTACCTTTCGTTGGTCAGCTTTTACGTGGAGGCGGTGCATTCTTCATTCGTCGCTCTTTCCGTGGAAATGGGCTCTACACTACTGTATTTAAAGAATATCTATATAGTATTTTGTCACGCAACACGCCACTTGAGTACTTTATTGAAGGTGGACGCTCACGTACGGGACGTTTATTACCGCCTAAAACCGGTATGCTTGCCATGACAGTTCACAGCCATTTACGTGGCCGTGCTAAACCGATCGTTTTCTTACCAACTTATATTGGTTATGAACGACTCATGGAAGGCTCAACTTACGTAGGCGAAATGCAAGGTAAGCCAAAAGAGGCCGAATCTATTTTTGGTATTGTGAAAACCTTACGAAAAATTGAACGTATTTTTGGTAAAGTCCACGTGAACTTTGGTGAACCTGTTTTCCTTGATGATCTGCTTAAGCAACATAATGCAGAAAACGTTTACATCGAGAAAAATGACGACCCAATTCCTCAAGCTGTTTCGGATGCAGTAAATAGCTCTGCACATGCAATTTTAGAAAATATTAACCGAGCTGTGGTGATTAACCCTGTTTCTTTACTTTCTATTATTTTGCTTGCGACTCCAAAGCATACGCTTGATGAAGAAATTTGTATTAAGCAGCTAGAAGCTTATCGTAACTTGGCATCGAACTTCCCATATGACCAACGTATGGAAGTAACGCCACTTTCTGGTAAAGAAATTATTGCGTATGGTTTAAAGCTTAAACTCATTAAACGCGTTCAGCATGCGCTTGGCGATATTATTGCGATTGAAGATAACCAAGCTGTTCTTCTGACTTACTTCCGTAATAACATCTTGCACGCCTTTGTTTTACCTTCTCTGGTAGCATCACTTGTTGAACACAATGGGAAAATCAGTCGTTCAGATTTAACCAATGTCATCTATACGCTCTATCCATTCTTGAAAGCTGAGTTATTCCTTAAATGGAAGAGCAGCGAGCTTAAGGCACAAGTTGAGCAATATGCAGATGCTCTAGTTCAATCTAACCTTATTCAACAAGACGATGAAGGTAACTTGATTAGCTCTGCACCAAATACAGAAGAGCATAATCAGCTTGTTGTTTTAGCAACGCCAGTTAAGCAAAGTCTTGAGCGTTACTACATGACACTTGCGCTCATTACTCAACGTGGTTCAGGTAATATCTCTGCTAAACAAGTTGAAGAGTTAAGTCATTTATTAGGACAACGTTTATCAGTTCTATATGAATTTAATTCGCCAGAGTTCTTCGACAAAGCTTTATTCCAAAGTTTCTTAAAAGTGCTTACACAGCAAAATTATATTCGTACCAATGACCAAGGCCAAATTGAGTTTGATGATAACTTCCGTCAAATGGCTGCTGGTGCACAGTTGGTACTTGATGAAGTAACCTTACAAATGTTACAGCACATCACCACCTTTACCGACGAAGAATTGAAAGATGCTCTTGAAGCAATGGCATCTCAACAAGCTAAACGCCGTTTAAAACGCAAAAAAGCTTAAAGTCTTCAGTCAAAATAAAAGGCAACTTCGGTTGCCTTTTATTTTATTAGCGGATTGGACATTCAAAATAACGTGGATCGTCCATACAACGTAAACGCTTCATAAGCTGAACGAAATAAGCATCGTAATAACCTGAAAGAACATACTGATTACGTATTTTGGCAACCATTACATCATAACTTTGCTTTTCATAAAAAGAGACATCCACCCAATAATAAGCAGGTAAATGATTCTCCCATTGTGTCGCACGATTCGTCAGCAATTGGCTATTATGAACAAACCATCCTCGGATTTTTCGGCCAAAATTAGCAGGATAAGCTTGCGGTTTAATAATTAAATTGACACCGAAATATGCCAAAGGAAAATTGATGACTTGAGTATCTGGTCCAAATTCTTTTTGTAAGTTATATGGCAATAACCCATACACTGGTGCAGGAACAATATCGATTTTATTTTGCTTAAACTGCGCAATCGCGTTTGATAAATCAACATAAACTGGCTGAGCACCTACACTTCGTACCAATGCTTGTTGTGGTGGATTATTAGGTAGCACCCCAATACGTTGATTTCTTAATTGAGCGACTCTAGAGAGCTTCTTATTTTTTAGAACCATGTAAGCAGTTCCAATTGGAATCATTCCTACAGCTTCATAATTCTTAGAAACCAGCCTTTTCTCAATGGTAGGGTGATTTAAAAGCTGCAAAAAGCTTTTGGCCGTACGATTATTAGGAATAAGCCCTATACCCGCAGTACTTCCCATAAACTGGTTATAACGATAAGTATTGAAATTGGATGCAGCTAAACCTGAACATTTCCCATCATCAAAAGCTTGTATGGCCTGCTGCTCTTTTTGATAGGTAACAACTTTAAATTTGACTTGATATTGCTGGGCATATAGCCGAATGTCATTTAAACGGCGAGTAATATCCCCTTGGGACCCGATAGGATCATATGCACACCACACCTGATCCTCGGCCCAACTCGCAGCAGCTGTTCCGCTCAAAATAAGAGCTAAACAAATTTTTTTCATTTTCAAACTTTTTATCTTTATCGGCAATTTGACTGCCTCATCAGGTATTTATGTTCTTATTTAAAGTTTAATCAAAATTTTATTTAGCGCTATGAACATTTAAACATAATAAATAGTCATTAAAGCAAATTGGGTGTTCTAACTGAAAACCTATTGTACATAAATGTTTTGCATAAATTCTTTTACCTGAAATTTGGTTTGATTCTAAAGTTAATTCTGGCAATCCCAATTGTTTTTGAAACCATGCGATAACTTCATGCAAAGGTAATGGTTGATTATTAGTCACGATATAGCTTGCTTGATGACTTTCATAATCAGCCATAAAAGCCAAAAATCTTGCTAAATCATCAATATGTATTCGATTGCTATAATGTATATTTGGATAGCTTTGATGATTTTCAGCCATTTTCTTTAAACGGGCAATCGAAGTTCCATAAATACCTGTAGGGCGAACAATTACAGATTGAGTTGGATAATATTTTTGCCAGAGTAACTCCATATTAAGCAATATATGGCCTTGTGCATCATTTGGATGAATTTCACTAAAATCATCAATAATCTCTCCTGCATTTTCACCATATACCCGCGTAGAGGAGACAACGATTATTTTTTTCACTGGATGTATTTTTAATGCTTCTCGAATCGGTTCAATACTATCAACATAAGTTTGCTGATAGCCCTCAACCGTACTCTCATTTGGAGAAAGTAAAATATATACGACATCTACAGATTCAATTTTACTTAAATCGAGCGTAAAAATATCCTGAACAAGATGTGTTGCGTAACTATCCGTTTTTACACTACGGCTGATTGTGGTAATTTGATGTTCTTTCTCAAATAGTTGTTTAGCAACACGCTGAGATGTTTTACCATAACCGATAAATAATATATGCATAGAAAACTCGTTGAGGGGACATGACTTCAGTCCATCAGTTACAAGGCGTTGGATCGGCTTCAGCAGCCCTGCTCGAAAAACTAAATATTTTTACCACAGATGATTTACTGTTTCATCTGCCACGTGATTATGAAGACCGCAGTACGATTATTCCAATGAATCAACTTGTGGTTGGGCGGAGCTATTTACTCGAAGGAGAAGTCAAATCAATTGATTTCCCCCCGGGAAAAAGAAAATCTATGGCAGCCTTGGTGCAAGATGAATTCGCTAAAGTCACCTTACGCTTTTATCATATTTATAAGAACCTGACTGATAAAATAAAACCCGGTCATCGCTTACGCATTTTTGGTGAAGTCCGTGTAGGTGCTCGCGGCCTTGAGATGTATCATCCTGAAATTCAGCTCATTCATGAACATACACCTCTACCAAAAACTCAGCTTACAGCAATTTATCCAAGTACGGATGGGTTAACTCAACCTAAATTACGCGAATACGTTAAACAAGCTTTAAAGCATCATAGTGACGCCTTACCAGAGCTACTCCCAAAACAATATACCAATGGCTATGCGCTTAAAGAGGCTTTGTATTACATTCATGAGCCTCCCGTGGATGCCAACATGCTGCAATTGGCTCAAGGCTCGCACCCCGCACAGCAACGACTTATTTTTGAAGAGTTGGTTGCACACCAAATTAGTTTACTTAATCGCCGTGCTTATATTCGTCAAATTGCGTCACCTGCATTTTCAAGCAGTAAAGTATTAGCTAAAAAACTATTAGAAGCTTTACCATTTCAAATGACCAATGCACAAAAACGTGTATCTAAAGAAATTTTAAATGACTTAAAACAACACCAACCTATGCTACGCCTAGTACAAGGTGACGTTGGTGCTGGAAAGACCTTGGTTGCCGCTGTAGCCGCTTGTCATGCTTTAGAAGCAGATTGGCAGGTTGCATTAATGGCTCCGACTGAAATTCTTGCAGAACAGCATTATTTAAACTTTAAACGTTGGTTTGAACCATTAGGTGTAACCGTGGCATGGTTATCTGGTAAACAAAAAGGTAAAGCCCGTGCCCAAGCAGAACAACAGATTAAAGAAGGCCACGCGGAACTTATTGTCGGTACACATGCCTTATTTCAAGATAATGTTGGCTTCGCTAAATTAGGGCTAGTGATTATTGATGAACAACATCGTTTTGGTGTAGACCAACGTTTAGCTTTACGTAATAAAGGTGCTGAGCAATTCACCCCACATCAACTCGTGATGACAGCTACTCCGATTCCGAGAACACTGGCAATGAGTGCGTATGGCGATTTAGACACATCCATAATTGATGAGTTACCACCGGGCCGTACACCTATTCAAACCGTTACGATTCCACTTGATCGTCGAGAGGAAGTACTTCAACGTATTGCTTCAAATTGCAGAGATGGGAAACAGGCCTATTGGGTATGCACATTGGTTGAGCAGTCTGAGACTTTAGATGCTCAAGCAGCAGAAGCAACTTACCAAGAGATGAAAGAACGCTTTCCTGAACTCAATATTGGTTTGGTACACGGCAAAATGAAAGCTGATGAAAAGCAAGCCGTAATGCAAGCATTTAAAAATAATGAATTACAACTTCTTATCGCAACAACAGTGATTGAAGTTGGAGTAGACGTTCCTAACTCTTCCATTATGGTGATTGAAAATGCCGAGCGTTTAGGGCTTTCTCAGCTACACCAATTACGAGGTCGCGTAGGTCGAGGTGCTCAAGCTAGTTTTTGCGTACTTTTATATAAAACACCTCTCTCTCAAAATGGACAAGAGAGACTTTCTATTTTAAGAGAAAGTAATGATGGCTTTGTGATTGCAGAAAAAGATCTGGAACTACGTGGACCGGGTGAATTATTAGGGACTAAACAAACTGGGGATATGGGATTTAGAGTGGCTCGTTTAGAGCGAGATGATCACCTACTGAGTCAAGCCCACTATGTGGCACAGCAAGTTTTAAAAGATTATCCAGAACAGGCAGATGCTCTATTAAAGCGTTGGCTTCCTGAGGCGCCTCGCTACGCCTATGTTTAATTTTTTAAACTTCCAACATCTTATTCAGTTATTTTCACCTTGCTCATTGTGCGAGTTAGGCATGCGAGAAAAATACTCGCTCTGTAAAGACTGTTGGGAACAGCTACCTTGGCTTAAACAAACGATTCAACGTAATAATCACTCTGTTCTTGTGGCTTGTAATTATGCTTATCCGGTTAACCGGATTATTCAGCAGTTTAAATATGAACAAAAGTTACATTATCAGATCTTATTAGGTGAAATTTTAAAACAATTAAAATTTCCCAAGGTACAAGCGATCGTACCTATGCCCATTTCCAATCAACGTTTAATCGAGCGTGGTTTCAATCAATCATTACTACTTGCCAATATCTTAAGCAGACACTTAAAAATACCTGTTTGGCAACCGATTCAACGTTTAAACGAGCACTCTCAAAAAGGGCTTACTCGGCTAGAACGCTTTGAAAATATAGAACAACAATTTTTACCTCATCATCAAGAGAAACGACGTTATCGCCGCGTTCTCATTATTGATGACGTGATAACCACGGGAAGCTCTGTTCATGCGCTCAGTCAGGCACTTAAACAATTAGGCTGCACATCCATTCATACCGTGTGCCTAGCAGCGACGCCGAAGAGTTAGGCTATTGCACCGTAGATAAATACTCTTCACACCAAGGAATGACAATTTCTCGGGTCAATGGTGCAAGTTGAGTTTCCGAATCATTTAAATCTATCCACTTCATTTCTGCAATTTCGGCTGCAATTTTAGGTGCTTGGTCGAGCTGAACAAGGTATAAATGACTCACCAAAATATGATCTGGCTCATTGGCAGCTACTGTTTCGAAATGACCAATAAATTGCTCAATCACACAAGAGCTTCCGACTTCTTCTAAAATTTCGCGTTGCATGGTGATCTCTGGTGCCTCATTAGGTTCCAGCTTGCCACCTACTTGCATAAAAGCGTGTGTATTACGCTTTCTCACAAGCAACAACTGATTTTGCTCATTTAAGATCACTGCGGCAGCGACCGTAATTGTTTTCACCTATTTAACCTCGTTTATGGTTGGACATCTGCGTTTGTCCATTTTGGAGCAGGAGCCTGATATTGCTCAAATTGTTGAAGAATATCTTCAATTTTGTCTGATGCGATCAATTTATCAACGAACCGTGCTTGGCTGAATCCATTATCCACCGTTCCTTGAATCATTTTAAGTAAATCTTCATAAAAGCCCGCTACATTTAAGAAAGCACATGGCTTTTGATGAATCCCTAATTGCGCCCACGTCCATTGTTCAAAGATTTCTTCCAATGTACCAGCGCCACCCGGCAAAGCAATGAAGCCATCTGAAAGATCCGCCATCTTGGTTTTACGCTCATGCATATTCTCAACCACATATAATCTGGTTAAGCCCGGATGAGCTAACTCACGATCAACTAAAGCACGAGGGATCACGCCAATGACTTGACCACCTGCTTGTAAGGCGCTATCGGCCACCACACCCATTAGGCCTGAGCGACCACCACCATAAACCAAGGTCTTCCCTTGTTTTGCAATAGCCTCGCCTGTAGCTTGGGCAATTTTTTGGAAAATTGGGTTTGAACCAAGAGATGAACCACAGAAAATACAAATTGATTTCATAGTGTAAAAAACCGTTTTATTGAACTGTCATGCTGACAAACTAAACTATCGATAGAGTTTTTTTTTGCAAAATAGCGTATTGGCAAGTGTTTTTCGGCAAATCCTTGTCTAAAATACACCCATCCATTTCCATCAGACTGCGTGAGGAAAAAAGACACATGCTTGAAGCCTTTTATGCCACAGAACGCGGAAGTCTGGAAGATGCCACCATCAATGGTGGATTTGATCTACATCCCGAATTAGTCTGGCTTGATCTTATTGCACCCTCGCAAGAAGAGCAACAATGGGTATTAGATGCCTATGACCAAAATTTACCAACACTAAAGTCGCTTGAAGACATTTCATCTTCTGCACGATTTTACCGTGATGATGACGGTATTTTGCACATCAGTACTTATTTTTTAACGAAAAATAAAAATTATCAGGTGGATGGAGACGCTGAAGAGTCATCACATATGCTTGCCATGGTGCAAACCGTAGCTTTCATTTTACATAAAGACCGCCTCTTTACGATGCGTGGAGAAAAACTAGTTGCGTTTCGTGCCTTTCGTGCCCGTGCTCGCCGAAATGACTATGACATGGACTATAAAGATCCAACGTGGATTTTATTAGGCCTTCTTGAAGCAAAACTCGATGAGCTTGCGGATATCTTAGAAGATATCCACAAAGATTTAGAAAAATATTCCACCGAGGTTCTTAATAACCACCAACGTGAAAAAATTCTAGATCTCGATGACATGATTACACGCCTAGCTCAACAAGAAGACATGCTAGGGAAAGCGCAGCTTTGTCTCATTGATTTAAGACGTGTACTTACTTTCTTATCGCGTCCACGTGCATTAGGCAGTCATATTTATGATGCAGACATTCGAGAGCTCAGTGAAGATGTACGCTCACTGGTAGAACATGATGCGTTCTTATTCCAAAAAGTACGATTCTTACTTGATACGACGTCTGGATTCATTAACACAGAACAGAATGATACGATTCGTCGATTCTCGATCTTACCAAGTATGTTAGCTCCTCCGATGCTTATTGCCAGTATTTACGGTATGAACACAGACGTATTACCTTTTGCACATGGTACGACCAGTTTCTTCGTTGTTTTGCTGATTATTATGGGTTTCTTTATTGGGCCGATCATTTATTTCCGCTGGAAAAAATGGATCTAAGCTTTGTAATAAAATGCTAATTTCGAGCATAAAAAAGCACCTAAATATAGGTGCTTTTTTACATCAAAAACATCAGATCATTTGCAGATCATCCTGCAAATGACAGGCTTGAATGATCTTCAGCATTTTTTCAGGGACATTTTTAAAATGCAAACCAGTATTTTTTGGAGTCTCTCGTAACCATTGAACTAAAACAGCCAATGCCAAAGTACTACCATGCTCAAGCTCAGTTAAATCCACCACAAGTGGGAAGCTTTGCTGCTTCTTTATGATGGCCAAACCTGCTTGATACTGTTGTTCCGCATTTTCAAAATCAATTTTTCCCGAAACAACCAATTGTTGGTTGAGATACTGAACCACACGTCACCTACTTATTTCTTTTTGTTTTGATTAACAGCTGCGTCTGCATCAGGTTGGAACGTAGCAATTGCTTTATTTAAATCACCGCCATTGCGTTTCACTGTTGCAGCAAACTGATTACGGAACTGTAATCCTAGATCAATACCAGAAACATTGATATTACGGATTTTCCATTGAGTACCTTTGTCAGCCAACTGGAAAGAAACAGGAATTTTTTCACCATTGTGATTAAAGTCCAATGTCACTACAGGGTTTTTACCCGCAGTTGCCTTGTAAGGACGCATGGTATAGCTTTGATTTGTATATTTAGCAAATGCGCTACCGTAATTTTCAATTAATGTATTACGGAAGTTTGTTTCAAACTGAGCACGCTGTGCAGCTGTACTATACTGATTCGTCGCATAAGTACCCATCACAATACGAGTGAACGCTTGTGAATCAACATATGGGTCTAAGTTCTGACGTACAATTGATTTTACTAAAGCAGGATTGTTCTGCAACTTAGCATGATCTGCTTTTAAACGAGCGATCAAGCCATCAGCAACACGTTTGATAAAATCAGGTGGTGCTTCTGAAGGTGCAGCAAAAGCTGTACCTGCAATCATAGTAGACAAAAGACTTGCTGTCAGGGTTTGTTTAAACAACGTATTCACCTGGAACCACTCCTTCAAATAAACTTTTACTCAACAAATGACGGCTGTGCACTGCTGTCGGTACTTGCAGGAGCTTTTTCTTCTGCTGAGGATGAACCAGCGGCAACTTTACCTGCGCCACCACCAGTAATAAATTTACTAATTAAATCTTCTAAATCCATGGTTCCTTGGGTATTTGAAATTGTATCGCCACGTTTAAGATAGTTTAAACCACCACCTGGAACGACTTTCAAATATTTCTCACCCAACAAACCATTGGTTGCAACCATTATATAAGCATCTTCATCAATACTGGTGATGGAGGACATGTTACTGATCAGTTGCTGTTCCATTGCTTTTTGTTGCTCTGGAGAAGCCTGCGTATAATCAGAACTATAACGTAGTTCATCTAAAGCATTTTTTTGAACTTCTTTTAGCTGCTCAGCATTAAAGCTTGTCAATTTTCCATCTAAACCAAAGGTTACCGTAGCCAAACGCGTAACTGGATCAAGGGTAATTGAATCAACACGACCAATTGTGACACCGCTCATCGTTACTTTAGCACGAGGCTTTAAACCATTGACGTTATCAAACTGAGCCTTCATGGTATAACTATCATTTAAATTAGTACCAACAAGGCCACTAACTTTCATGGCTAAAAAGAACAAGGCAATACCGAAGATAATAACAAAGATACCTACGGCCAGCTCACTACTACGTGATTTCATTAAATCCCTCCGAACATGACCGCAGTCAACACGAAATCAAAACCTAAAACACATAATGAAGAATATACAACCGTTCTCGTCATTGCAGTTGCGATTCCTTCTGGAGTTGGATCACATGCATATCCTTGATATACCGCAATCCATGTACATAACAAAGCAAACACAATACTTTTGATAATGCCATTTACGACATCATGCCCAAATTGCACGTTGTTTTGCATACCGCTCCAGAATGAGCCTTCATCGACGCCAAGAAAATCGACACCTACCATTTTACCGCCCACAATACCAATCGCAGCAAAAATGACAGTTAGCATCGGTAAACTGACCACTCCCGCCCAAAGACGGGGTGATACGATTTGTTTTAATGGGTCAACCCCGATCATTTCCATGCTGGCAAGTTGTTCACTTTGCTTCATTGAACCAATTTCTGCTGTTAATGCAGAACCTGCTCGACCAGCAAATAATAACGCAGCAACCACAGGTGCCAATTCACGCAGCAATGTTAAAGACACCATGGTGCCTAGCATTGATTCACTGCCGACGTTCACTAAAATTGAATATCCTTGTAAACCCAATACCAAACCAATAAATAGGCCCGATACAGTAATAATTAACAAAGACATCACCCCTACCCGATGCATTTGGTAAATAAATCGTCCAAACCCACCAGATGAAGGAAAAGAAAAAACAATTTGTAAGAGCATTAGTGCCGCAACACCAATCCCTCGAATCCGCTCAATAACGAGTCTACCTAACCAGGCAATCGTATTCATGGACGAACCTCGTTATCTAAATAGGCTTGATGACTAAATTGGTATTCAACTGGTCCTTCTGCCGAACCTGTTAAGAATTGGCGCACAAATGGAGAAGCATATGCCTGTAATTCTTCTGGTGTTCCTTCCCCCTGAATTTTTCCTTCTGCTACAACATAAATGTAGTCAGCAATAGAAAGGGTTTCGGGAACATCATGCGAAACAATAATAGTGGTTAAATCTAAAGCTTCTCGCAATGAACGAATTAAACGTGTCAACACGCCTTTTACAATTGGGTCTTGCCCTGCAAACGGTTCATCGTACATGATTAAATCAGGGTCAAGTGCGATCGCACGTGCTAAGGCAACACGACGGTTCATACCACCTGAGAGTTCTGTAGGCATTAATTGTTCAGAACCACGCAAGCCTACTGATTCCAGTTTTAATGCAACCAGTTCAGCAATTAGATTTTCAGGAAGCTTGGTATGTGCTCGAATCGGAAACGCCACATTTTCATAGACCGACATATCCGTAAATAAAGCACCACTCTGAAATAACATTCCCATACGTGCACGGGCTGAAAAAAGTTCCTGACGAGACATTTTTGCAATATCTTTACCGTCGAGCAAAACTTCGCCCTGATCAGGAACTAACTGTCCACCGATCAGACGTAATAATGTTGTTTTACCTGTACCAGAAGGTCCCATAATAGCCGTAATCTGGCCACGACGTATATTTAAACTAATATTGTCATAAATGACGCGTTCCCCTCGATTAAAACTCAAATTTTTCACTTCAATAAGTGGTTGAGTCGAGAGAGGAGTTTTATTATTCATAATGGCAATCGTTCCTGCACTTTTATGCACGCATACTATAACACTGAAAATTGGCAAACTTGTTGTTATTTTGACAAAAGCAAAGCTAACTTAGTTGGTAGAAATAGAAGAGGTATGTTCGTAAAAAGAGGTTAATTCAGAAATTTGAAACTGCTCAATAGAACTTCCAGTTATAAAAGCATAGGCAAAATAAACCCCATTACACAAAACAAGTGCAATAAAAAGATAAGGCAAGCCGTGCTGAACTAATAAGTTCTTCAACTGTGCCATTATTGTTTCTTTTCGTTTACTTCTACTCATTATTTAATAAAAAATTGAACTAATTCACACTTTGTTATTTTATAACAAAACTGAAAAATAAGAAAGGCCAGTATTTCTACCGGCCTTTCTTTAAACAAACTATTGATTAACGGTCGAATTTACGACGCGGTTTGTCATCAAAGCTACGACGTGGACGATCTTCACCACCGAAGCTACGTTTTGGACGATCTTCGCCACCAAACGCTGGACGCTCACCACGTGGTTTATCATCAAAGCTACGACGCGGTTTATCGTTAAAACCACCTTCGCGACGTGGACGATCTGAGTTGAACTCACGACGTGGACGATCTTCGCCACCAAATGATGGACGCTCGCCACGAGGTTTGTCATCAAAACTACGACGTGGACGATCTTCGCCACCGAAACTACGTTTTGGACGATCACCAAAACCATTTTCACGACGTGGTTTGTAATCTACGCGGTTACCACGGTTGTCATCATTTGAGTCAAAACGCGGTTTATCGTTGAACCCACCTTCACGACGCGGACGATCTGAGTTGAACTCACGACGTGGACGATCTTCAAAACCACCTTCACGACGTGGGCGATCTGAATTGAACTCGCGACGTGGACGATCTTCACCACCGAATGGACGTTCACCACGTGGTTTGTCATCAAAGCTACGACGTGGACGGTCATCACGACCACCTTCACGGCGTTTGAAGTTGCTTTCGCCTTCAAAACGACGACCACCGCCAAAACCGCCACCACGACGACCATCACGACCACCGTTGCCGCCACGACCACGACCACCGCCATCACGACCTGAACGAGCAGGAGGTGGAGATGGCTCTAAGCCTTCAATTTCAGAAACACTTAAACGTGCATCTAAATAGTCTTCAAGCGCACGGATTTTACCGCGTTCACGATAAGTCGCTAAAGTAATTGCTTGACCTGTACGACCAGCACGACCTGTACGACCAATACGGTGTACATAGTCTTCGTGTTTCATTGGTAAACCGAAGTTAATTACGTGAGAAATTGTCGGTACATCAAGACCACGTGCAGCAACGTCTGTCGCTACCAAGATTTTTGCACGACCTTCACGAATACTACGTAAACGACGGTTACGAACTGTTTGTGGCATTGCACCGTGAAGTGCAACTACAGAGTGACCTGCTTCTGCAAGTTCTTCAGCCAACATATCTGTATCTTCTTGAGTGCTCGCGAATACAACCGCTTGATCAAGAGTTTCATCAGCCAACCAGTGAGTCAGAAGTTTCTTCTTGTGTTCGAAACCATCAGTCCAGTGTAAAGTTTGGGTGATGTCAGTGTTTGTACTGTGACCTGTTTCAATTGCAATACGCTCAGGTTCATTCATCATGCGTTCAGCAAGACGAATAATACGGTCAGCGAAAGTTGCAGAGAACATTAATGTTTGACGACGGTTACCAGCTAAATCGCTGATCGCTTCTAAATCTTCAGAGAAGCCGAGATCTAACATGCGGTCAGCTTCGTCAACGATTAAAGCTTCAACTTTATCTAACTTTAATTGACGACGGTTTACTAAATCTAATAAACGACCTGGAGTCGCAACAATAACTTGCGCGCCTTTAAGCTGTTGGATTTGCTTACCAAAAGGCATACCACCCATGATTGCAGCAATACGAACACCTTTCATGTGACGTACGAAAGCAATCGCATCTTGGCTAACTTGTTGAGCCAATTCACGTGTTGGGCATAAAACTAAAATGTTAGGTTGGGTCACAGCTTTCATACGTTCTTTGAACGGAACAAAAGTTTCTTGACCAGCTAAATTATGTAATGTCGGTAATAAAAATGCCGCAGTTTTACCAGAACCAGTCTGGCTAGATACTAGAAGGTCTTTTCCTTCTAAAGCTGCAGGAATAGATTGTTCTTGCACAGGAGTCGGGGTAGTAAAACCTAAACCTTCAAGCGCTTGTTGTAAGGTTTCATGCAAAGAAAATTCGGCAAAAGTTTTGCTCATAGAGAGTTTCACCCTAGTGGGTGCTCCATTTTTAATAAATACAAAATAGACATCGGCACAAAGCGGCAAAGCAAAGTTAGCTGAAACGTTTTTTCAGCAGCAATCCGAGTAACGACGATGTGGACTAAACGCACGCTTGATTACGGCCGAACCTGAAGAATCGCTGAGCGATCGGGGCGCAAGAAATGGTCCTCTCTATGGACAGCGTGCGCTTACAATGAATAGAACAGAATGTTCAGGTAATGAACGGAAATTTAAGTGCGTGGGCGGATTATAGCAGAAAGAAATTAAAAGTCATGTGTTTTAATCAACTTTCTTCATATTTATTGAACTAACTAAAATTTACCAATTACTTAAAAAATAAAACCCTCTGATAATAGAGGGTTTTATTTATAAATAATTAAATTATTTTGCAGCTTGACCCCAAGCTGGAACTACAGTTTGCATTAAAGGTTTTAGCATTTTGAGTGAACTTGCAAGCACTTGACCGTTTTCAAGAGACTCATTACCACCACGTGCGTCAACCACTACACCGCCCGCTTCTTTAATAATAAGCTCACCAGCAGCGATATCCCATGGTTTTAAACCAAGTTCAAAGAAACCATCAAAACGACCAGCAGCAACATATGCTAAATCTAGAGCAGCTGAACCACCACGACGAATTTGTGCGCCTGCTTGAGTCACAGCTAATAACGAAGCAAAGTGTTGTTCTGCATAAGATACGATCTCACCAGCACGTTTAGCACGGTAAGGATGGCCTACTGCCAAGAATGTATTTTCTAAAGTATCTTTTACATTTACACGGATACGGCGTTGGTTCATAACTGCACCGCGACCGCGACTTGCAGAGAATAATTCGTCACGTACTGGGTCGTAGATTACGCCGTGTTGAGTAACGCCTTTATGCTGAACTGCAATAGAAATACAGAAATGAGGGAAACCATTAATAAAGTTTTGCGTGCCATCAAGCGGGTCGATTACCCAGCACCAGTCTGCATCGTGGCCTTTGCCTTCTTGCAAACCGAACTCTTCACCTAAGAAGCTATGGTTTTTATAACTTTTACGTAATGTATCAATCGTCAATTGTTCCAAATAACGATCTACACGTGTTACTGGGCCATCAATGCCTTTCTCTTCAACTTGCAAATCGAGTTTATGACGATTTTGATGCGCTTTTAAAAGCTCTTGACCAACTGTTTGAGCCGCACGCGCAGCCATAACCACCATAGGTTCCATTGAACACCCACTACAATACAAATTTGAAGATTTTGACAAAGAATAATGCATAAAAGCGCATACATTTTAGCAAATGAATGCGCTTTATGGGAAAAAATGTTTCAAAAATTTTATTAAAGGCTTAAACCACTTGATTTAGCTTAAGCCAAGCTCGTTCAATTGAGCTCAAAATACCTTTAGCATCTAGCCCACAGTCTTGCAGCATTTGACCATGTGACGCTTGCTGCAAGAACAAATCTGGCAGACCTAAATTAATGATAGGTTTAACAATTTGTTCTTGTGCCATGAACTCATTTACTGCACTGCCTGCACCACCCATAATTGCGTGTTCTTCAACAGTTACAAATAATTGTGTATGTTCAGCCAAATCACGAATAATTTTTTCATCAAGTGGTTTCACAAAACGCATATTTACAACACGCACACCAACATCATGTTTTTGTGCAAACTGCTCAGCAGCTTCTATGGCAACCATAACGCGACTACCAAACGCTAAAATCGTAATCTGCTCATCACAAGCAGATTTAATTTCAGCAACTACTTCTGCCTTACCTAACTCAATAGCAGTTAGCTCTTGCTGAATTTCAACGCCTACCCCAGCACCGCGAGGATAACGTACTGCTGCTGGTCCATTATAAGCATAAGCGGTATGTAGCATTTGACGGCATTCATTTTCATCTTTTGGTGCCATGATGACCATGTTCGGAACTGTACGCATATATGCATAGTCATATGCACCTGCGTGAGTTGGTCCATCTTCACCCACCAAACCAGCACGATCAATCCCGAAAGTTACATCAAGATTTTGTAATGCGACATCATGAATAAGTTGATCATAACCACGTTGCAAAAATGTTGAATAAATCGCAACAACAGGTTTTAAACCTTCACACGCCATTCCCGCTGCAAGTGTTACTGCATGCTGTTCGGCAATTGCAACATCGAAGAAACGTTTTGGAAATTCTTTAGCAAACTTAACCATGCCCGAGCCTTCACACATGGCCGGGGTAATCGCTAATAAACGTTCATCCTGTGCAGCTTCGTCACACAACCATTGACCAAATACATCAGAATATTTTGGCGGTGTTTTACCTGCTGAAGTCGCATTAATTTTGCCAATTGCATGATAGGTAATTGGGTCAGCTTCTGCCGGAGTAAAACCTTTACCTTTTTTAGTATAGACGTGGACTAAGCGTGGACCTTTACGTTTTTTCAAAGCATTAAATACTTGAACGAGTTGATTTACATCATGTCCGTCGAAAGGACCGAAGTAATCAAAACCAATCGCTTTAAATAAATTATCGGCCGCATCTGTTGCCGATTGATGTAAACGAGAGTTGTACGTCCATTTCGGATGTGGCTGTACATACGCCTCGCCATGTTCATCGACATTAACTAAATGGCCTTTTTCCCAAATTGCAGCTAAATGCTTAGCAAAACCACCTGTACTGCAAGAAATCGACATGTCATTGTCATTAAGTACAACAATTAAATCGGCATCGTGTGCCACAGCATCGTTCATGGCTTCAAATGCCATACCTGCTGTCATTGCGCCATCACCCACAATACAAACGACTTCACATGGGTCATTTTGATAGCGACGTGCTAAAGACATTCCTAAACCTGCTGAAATTGCAGTTGATGAATGCCCTACACCAAAAGTATCAAAAACTGATTCTTCTCTAGCTGGAAATGCTGCTAAACCGTTCTTAGCACGGATTGTTGTCATTTGCTCACGGCGACCAGTCAAGACTTTGTGTGGATACGCCTGATGTCCTACATCCCAAACTAATCGGTCATTTGGAGTATTAAAGCAATAATGCAGCGCAACCGTCAGCTCAACCACGCCGAGGTTAGCACCGAAATGGCCACCACTCTGGCCTGCTGCATATAAAATATATTGACGCAACTCATCAGCCACTTGAACCAATTGGCTATGCTCGAGCTGACGTAATTGTTGAGGATGATCAATTGCATCTAACAATGGCGTAACAGGGCGTTGAGTTGGAATTTCGGTATACAACATATGTGGCAAAGCCTTTATAAGCCTGGCAAATCCTAAGCTGGGTCAAAATGGGTCGATCATACAATCGAATGAAGTCACCTTCAATCAGCCACATTTGCGAACGAGGTCATGCAAAGCAGTCTCTCATACAGTATGGGTATGGTTGGCAGATTATCCTGAATAATCTGACTATTTATCAACTATTATCGTCTTCTTTATACAAAAAAGAAAACCTTAGTGCTCAAAATGATTATGACAATTCGACCAATCTCCCAGCATTACGCTATACTTTAAACCGTTTTCGGTTAAAAGATGAGTTAATCTGTGCCTATAGAGTTCATTGCAACATCAAAACTCCCGACCGCTTTTGGTGAATTCAATATTTCTGTGTTTCAAGATCCAGTATCAGGTGAAGAACATGTGGCACTTTCTAAAGGGTTAGAAAATCCACCCACAGGCCCTGTTTTAGTACGTGTTCATTCAGAATGCTTAACAGGTGATGCTTTTGCGTCATTAAAATGTGACTGCGGCCCTCAATTACAGGCAACTCAAAAGCTCATTAACGAAGCAGGTCAAGGCGTTATTTTATATTTACGTCAAGAAGGACGTGGTATTGGGCTTACAAATAAAATTCGTGCGTATGCCTTACAAGATCAAGGTCACGACACTGTAGATGCAAATTTACTTTTAAATTTACCTGCTGATGCACGCCGTTATGACATGTGTAGCATTATGCTTGATCATTTAAAAGTAAAAGAAGTTAAGTTAATTACTAACAATCCTTTGAAAATTCAGGCACTCAAGGATCAAGGTATAAATGTGGTTGGTCGTGTTCCGTTAACGGTTGGACGTAATCCTTTTAATGAACAATATTTAAAAACTAAACGTGAACGCATGGATCACCTTTATCAAAAAGATGATTTCTAAAACAAAATTATAAATTTAAAAATAATTGGGAGGGATTTTTAAGACATTTCTTAAAAATCCCTTACTTTTTTTATGGTTTTGTGTTTTGATGTATCTATCTCCTATCTCAATCATCTTTGAGGGTCACTATGCAGCATCCGACTTCAACAGATATTCAACGTGTCCGCGAATTTCTCCTCGATTTACAAGCTCGTATTTGTGCTGGTTTAGAACAACAAGAAAAAGCTGGCGGTGGTACGGGTGAATTCATTATTGATGATTGGGAACGTCCAGAAGGTGGTGGCGGTCGTTCACGAGTTTTACAAAATGGCACCGTGATTGAAAAAGGTGGTGTGATGTTTTCTCACATCAACATTAGTAAACTGCCCGCTTCTGCTACAGAAAGACATCCTCAAATTGCTGGTGCTAAAGCACAAGCGCTTGGTGTGTCATTAGTGATTCACCCTAAAAACCCGAATATTCCAACCTCCCATGCAAATGTACGTTTATTTGTTGCAGAGCCTGAAGGACAAGATCCGATTTGGTGGTTTGGTGGCGGTTTTGACTTAACACCGTTCTATCCAGATGAACAGGATGTTATCAATTGGCATCAAGCCGCACATGACCTATGCCAGCCTTTTGGTGACAATGTCTATGCTGAACATAAAAAATGGTGTGATGATTACTTCTATCTAAAACATCGAGATGAACAGCGTGGTGTCGGTGGTTTATTCTTTGATGATTTAAATTGCTGGGATTTCGAAACCTGCTTTAAATATATTCAAGCTGTAGGTAATGGTTATTTAAATGCCATTTTGCCAATTTTCGAAAAACATCGTGAACAGCCTTATACCGAAGCTCAACGAGAGTTCCAGCTTTACCGTCGTGGTCGCTATGTCGAATATAATTTAGTCTATGACCGCGGAACATTGTTTGGCTTACAAACAGGTGGACGTATTGAGTCTATTTTAGTCAGCCTGCCTAATCTTGCAGCTTGGTCATATCGTCCAGAATGGGATGAAGACTCACCAGAGAAACGTTTAACCGACTATTACTTAAAACCACGTGATTGGTTAAACCTAAAAGAAAAAGTTGCTTAATTTTTTGCTTTTTGGAGATTCTTTGGCTTCCACCCTAAAGAATCTCCTTTTTTATTTTCAATTTTTTGAATCTCATTCAAATATTTTTTCTTATTAAAATTTGGCTTATAGTGAGGCCTGCTGAAAATTCAGTACAGACCTTATCTGCCTCATGCCATTTTAAAATTTTGGATATAAGAATGACCAAACAGTTTGCAGTAATTGGCAACCCCATCGAACAATCACGCTCTCCTGAATTGCATCATGCTTTCGCTCAAAAAACAGGTATTGGCCTAGACTACCAAAAACGTCTTGCCCCTCTTGATGGTTTTGAGCCGAGTATGCGTAGTTTCTTTGAAAATGGCGGGAGTGGCATGAACGTTACCGTGCCGTTTAAAGAACAGGCATTTGCTTTGTGTGATGTGCTGACTGAACGTGCTCAAATTGCCAAAGCTGTAAATACACTTTGGATGGAAGATGGCAAATTGCATGGTGACAATACAGATGGCCAAGGCTTAGTTGCCGCAATTCAAGCTTTAGATTGGAACTTAGAAAATACAGCTATTTTAATTTTAGGGGCTGGTGGTGCAACTCGTGGTGTTATTTACCCGCTTGTTCAGGCTGGTGCTAAAAAGATTGTGATTGCAAACCGAACTCTTGCTCGTGCTGAACAACTTGTAGATGACCTAAAAGCGGCAGTTCCTCAAGCTCAATTACAAGCAATTTCTTTAAATGAGTTAGAAGGGAAATTTGATATTGTAATTAATGCAACTTCTGCAAGCCTGTCTGGTGATGCATTACAACTACCTGAAAGTCTAGAGTTCAAATATGCCTATGAGATGGCCTATGGCAAGCCATCTAGCTTTCTTGATCAAGCGAAACAACGCAATGTGCCTTATGCAGAAGGTTTTGGCATGCTAGTTGGCCAAGCCATTGAAGCCTTCTATATCTGGAATGGCGTAAAGCCAGAATTAAAAGATTTTCTATAAGTCAAAAAAAGAACCTACACGAAGTAGGTTCTTTTTTATTTCATCTATTATTTTTTAGCTGTAACCATCTGCTTATAAACATCTCGGAAAATCTCATAATCAATAAATTCATTATGTTCAGGTTTTAAATTCTGAATTGTTTTTTCCGTAAGTTGCTGTTTACGAGCAGCGACATAAACTTTACCTAAAATATCAGCTGTTTCTGACAACAAATGTTTTTCTTCATCAGAAGTACCATTTTGTTTTTCAAACTCTAATTGATACTGTTTTGAGAAAAGCTGTTCAGGTTGCTTATATTGTTTCTGTAGTTTTTGCCATGCTTCACGCCCAGCTTCACCTTGTATTGTTGTGATCACAATATGGTCCACAGCTCGGCCTAAGTCATTATCAAACTGATCTTCTTGCTCAAGATGATGTTTTTTCTGTAACGCCTCAATACGTTCTAAAGCTTTGCCTTGAGGGTTATAAGTTTCCTCTTCAGAGAACCAATAAGCATAAACCTCGGCAATTTCTTGCAACTGTTGAACTGAATAATAATGAATATATGACGGTTTTTCAGCAGTCAATTTTGCAATAAAAACAGCCTTATACGTTTTATCATAAGTATGTGTTGCATCATAAGTTTGGTTAGCCAACAGCGCCAGACTAGAATCTAAATCTTGTACATCGCTATGTGCACCAACTGGATGCTCAGAAACATCACCCTGTCCAAGTTTTTCACTAAATCCTTTTACGAAGTTTTCAAATAAAGAACCTTTGCTTGCCTCTGCAACTGATTTAGCCTGTTTAAGCTGCTGCTGATTAATTGGGGTCGCTTTACCATAATTGAGAATTTGCATGTCTGCTTTAATATTAAAGCGATGGTTAAATTCAGCTGGTGTATACGCAATATCATAATCCGCGTTGACTAAACGGCCCTTTTCATCCAGTCCGACATCAATCGCAACCGGATTTCTTTGTTTTGGTAAAGCTTGTTCAATTTCTGCTTTATGCTTGATCCATAGAGCTTTGAATGCCTCATCATCAACAAACTGGTTTTGATCATAAGCAGCAAAAGTTTGTTTCAACGCAGCTTGACGAGCTTTAATCTGAGTTTTTTCGGTATTTCCAGCGCTCTGATCAAGCACATCAATACCGTAAATTTGACAGTAATTAATATCACCTAAGGCAACGGAACTTTTTTGAGACTGTAATTCGACACACTGATCTTCTGTAAGTGAAGCCACTTCTTCATCTTGTGTGACTTCTTCAGCATCTGCTACAGCAACATCTTCGGCTTGGGCCGTATCAGAAGCATACTCTTCGGCTGCCCCAGCTTGAACTGCACTTGATTGGTCTTCATCACCATATTCTGAATCTAAAGCATTGCCGAAATGAGCATTAATCAGTGAGTAAAGTTGTTGGCTAACTGCTGCTGCATCTTCTGAAGAAACTTTTTGCCCACCAGCATTATTTTCTTTACCCTTCGCTTCTGAAGCAGCTAATTCAGTTGCTATAGATTCGGCAATCTTTTCTTCATCAAAACCGAAAACATTTTTTTGCAAATATTTAGCATTGACCTGACTATAGAGCTCCGATTGTAGCAATAATGCTTCAACCGTATCTTTTAAACGAATTTTTTCTACAATTCCCGCTTTACGCTCAGCGTCACTAACTGATAAACGCTGTAAATTTTGTGGTTCAGCCAAACGATAAGATACAGCGCCAGAAGCTTTCGCATATTCAACGAATTTCTTCATATCGACATTCGTAAACAGATTTTTATACTTTGAAAAATCGACATACGCTAAATTATTTTGATTATCTTTATTGACCAGATAAGGCATTAATCCAAAATAATTAACGTAAAATTTATAATCTTTCAGATCAAGTACCATTGGCAATTTTGCCTGTACCAAAAGTGTCGGTTTTTCATACCTTGCTGTAAGGTTTAAAGACCCCATTTTTTGACGATAATGAACCGAACCATCGTAACTAAATTGAAGATCATTTAATAAATTAATTAATACGGCGTTTACTTTTTCTGAGCGTGATTCACCAGAAATGCCTGAATCCGCTTGCTCATTTGCAATTGCGGCATACAGCGCCTGCTTCTGTTTTTTATTCAAATTAATTTTTTGTTCACGTAAATATTGATCTACTTTTTTTTGCACTGCAGCATCTAACTGCACTGTTTTTTCTACATTATTTATTTTTTTTGACTGATTTGGATCAACACTAACTTTAAAATGCCCACGATAGTCATAGCTTGGGTATTCATATATTGCATTCATACCCTGAATGACTTTTTGATCTAACTGAGTAGATGGTACCGATGGACGTAGGTTATGCTGCGCACAAGCGGTCAAACCCAAACTAAATAAACATAAACTGAGATATTTTAAATGCATAACCTTTTTTAAAACCTTATCGCTTTATCTTTTTAACAAAACTTGCTAAAAATAAGAAAATTAGTTGTTTTTTCACATAAAAGTATAAGTCCTGAATGTAGCAGAAATTATAATTTCAGGTGTATTTATTTTCGACAAAATTCGCTTTTCTGACATTTCTTTCGGGTGCGATTAACATTGTATTTTTATCATGCGAGTGAATAATCAAATCATCGATACAGATAATCCCACAATGATTCAAAATTAGGATTAAAGCCATGCCAGCATATAAAGCTCCGCTACACGATATCCGCTTCTTAATGAATGAAGTACTAGATTACCCTGCTCACTATAAAACTTTATCAAATGGTGAAAATGCTGATCCAGATACTGTTGATATGATTCTTGAAGGTGCGGCAGATTATTGTGAAAACGTATTGTCGCCACTTAACCAATCTGGTGATGAAGAAGGTTGCCATTTTGACAACGGCGAAGTAACTACGCCTAAAGGCTTTAAAGAAGCTTATGACCAATTCGTAATGGGCGGTTGGCAAGGTCTTTCTTACCCAGAAGAATTTGGTGGTCAAGGCCTACCAATGTCTTTAAACCTGATTAAATCAGAGATGATGGGTACTGCAAACTGGTCATTTACCATGTACCCAGGTTTAAGTTCTGGTTGTATGAACACTATTTTGCAATTCGGTACTGATGAGCAAAAACAAACATATATGCCTAAGCTTGTTGAAGGCACTTGGAGCGGCACAATGTGCTTAACCGAACCTCAATGTGGTACAGACTTAGGGCAGGTAAAAACTAAAGCTGAACCTCAAGCAGACGGTAGTTACAAAATCACCGGTACAAAAATCTTCATTTCTGCTGGTGAACATGATTTAACTGAAAACATCATTCACATCGTACTTGCGCGCCTTCCGGATGCACCTGCTGGTACGCGCGGTATCTCATTATTCATCGTACCAAAATTCATGCCTACAGCTGATGGCGGTGTTGGTGAGCGTAATACAGTCGCTTGTGGTTCAATCGAACACAAAATGGGGATCCGCGCATCTGCAACTGCGGTACTCAACTTTGATAATGCAACTGGTTATTTAATCGGTGAAGTGAACAAAGGCCTACATGCAATGTTTACCTTCATGAATACAGCACGTATTGGTACTGCTGTTCAAGGTATTGCACACGCTGAGTTATCTTTCCAAGGCGCATTACCATATGCCAAAGATCGTATGTCAATGCGTGCGCTTTCTGGTAAAAAAGATCCAGATAAAGTTGCTGATGCAATCATTCACCATGCAGACGTACGCCGTATGTTATTAACTCAAAAAGCAATCGCTGAAGGCGGTCGCTCTATGATTTATTACGCTGCTCAAATCGCTGACAAAATGACAGACGCTTTAGCACGTGGCGACCAAGCTGCTTTTGAAGACTACGATGATAAACTTGGTTTCTATACACCAATTTTAAAAGGTTTCTTAACTGAACTTGGTTTAGAAGCTGCTAACCATGGTATGCAAGTTTACGGTGGCCATGGCTACATTAAAGAATGGGGTATGGAGCAAATCGCACGTGATGCACGTATTGCGACCTTGTATGAAGGAACAACTGGTGTTCAAGCACTCGACTTGATTGGTCGTAAAGTGTTGTTAAGTTCAAAAGGTAAAGTAGTTCGTGAATACACTGCTGAAATCTTAAAATTCTGTGCTGCACATGCACGTAATAAATATTTACGTCGTTTTGCATGGGACTTAACTAAGCTTTGTGCTCAATGGAACACTTTAACAGTTCGTATCATGCTTGCTGCACGTAAAGACCGCGACATCGTATCTTCTGCTTCTGTAGATTTCTTGATGTTCTCAGGCTACGTGATGATGGCTTATTTCTGGGCTCAACAAGCTGTGGTTGCTTCTGAAAAATTAGAAGCAGGTAACGGCCAAGAAACTGCTGAGTTCTATAAAGCAAAAATCAAAGTTGCTGATTTCTACTTTGACCGTTTATTGCCACGCGCTCAAGGTCATGCAGAATCAATGGTGACTACATCTCGCACATTAACATCATTACCAGTTGAACACTTTAGCTTCGACTACTAATGATTTTTAAGTCATAAAATAAAAAGAGCGCAATTTAATATTGCGCTCTTTTTTATATTTATCGGATATCTATTCTTTAGTTAAAACATAAGCCCGATTTGGAACAAAATAGTTTTGCTCTAAAAATTCACGATTTTTTCCATAGTCGCTATAAAGTAATTTTTCTAAATTTGTGACCAATCTTTTATTTGAATCAATATTAAAATAAAAATTAACTTTAGATAATGGACATTGAATCGTTAACTCACGCTCTTTTTCATCCACTTTCCAATTTAGAGTAGGACATAATTGATTTACAGCGGCACTTTTAGCCCCGTCTTTACTTCCCACACGACCAAAATGAACAACATTCCAATAAGCCGACCCATTTGGTAATAAATTTAAAATGTACTCTGCTTCGCCTGATTCACAATCAGCAAAAGCATCCTCGCATGAAATACGAGTATGATATCGCCCTACATATTGCAATGAGGCTGCGTTTAATTTTTGGGTTTGATCTGAGGTATCTTCAGGTAAGAAAGTTCGTCCAGCGACATAATCCAATGTTTTTATAGATGTACTACTTTTTATTAAGTTTTCTTCATGATTAGAACTAGAACTTGTAGTCGAGTGATCTTTTGAATTGGTATGGTTTATATCGCAAGCACTCAGTGTCATGCACATCGCAGCCACTACAACCACATGCTTAACTGAAAAACGAGACCACTTCAAAGACATATACATTATTCACAGATAACAGCAACAGCTCTATTTACACTTCAAATCAAGTATTAGCTGATTGCCGCTTTAAACTCTTAAGCCCTGAAAAGGTGCATTTTAGTAGATGTTGGTTTCGTTCCTTTCAATCCTTTACATATTTTAACTATTTTACTTTTTAAAGGACTTTAAACCCGTTATTTCATCTCCATATTTTTATTAAGCAAGAGCAATAGCTTCTTGTAACTTTTATCTTTAAGGAGAATTAGATGGCCAGTTCTGGTTTATATCGCTCGAACCGACACAGCATGATCGCCGGTGTAATGGGTGGTATTGCTGAACGTTTTGGTTGGAACGTAACTTTACTACGTGTCATTTTTGTTTTGATCTCAATTATGAGTGCTGCCTTTCCAGGAATTTTAGTTTATCTGGTTTTATGGTTAGTGATTCCGAAAAAACAGCCAGAACATATTGAAGGCTATCGACAATCCGTCCGAACAGTAAATGAAGAACAAGTACGTTAATTCATAACTTTGGTCGCTACGGTTGCATCCCCTAATCAACCGTAGCTTTTTTTATTCTAAAAATTATAACTTTCGATTTAACTGTTGCTGTAATGCAGCAATCATATCTGCACGGCTAATCATTCCTATAAGCTTACGATCTTCAACAACAGGAATGTAATTAAAAGACTTTTCAACAAAGTATGGCACTAAATCTTGAATAGGTTGAGTTGGCAGTACGGTAACCACTCGACGGCTCATAATTTGTTTTACATAATGCTGCCAAGAATTCCTCGGGTCGGCTGCACCTTTAAACCACTCTACGACTTCATATAACGCTAAAGTTCCGACCAAATGGTTTTCTGCATTTACTACAGGTAGGCTCATTAAGTTCACTTGTTTAAACTTATCGAGTGCCTGATGAATATCATCATCTTCATGTAGTTTAATCACATCACGGCTCATAATATCCTGACAGATATATTGATTTACCATACGCTCATTGGCATGCTCCTGAGCTTCTAAAATGATTTTTTCTAAGTCGTATTGGCTAATATCTAAAAGTTCAGTGTGATGGCCTAATGCATACTCAATATCTTTCGGCTGAATTGATACTTTTTGAGTTGGCGTTGGGTCCTTACTTCGCTCATTTAAATGAGCAGTCACTGGATAATGTCGCCCAATCAATCGATTAAAGAAAACAGCAACCCCAAGTAGAAGTAACGAGTTGAGTAAAACTGGATAAAAAATAAAATAAAAGCCTAATTTATGAATTGCAGCACCGCCCAACACAGCCGTAATTGCGACTGCACCACTCGGTGGGTGCAAAGAGTCGGTGGTCATCATTAAAAATATAGCAAAACCCACAGCCACACTAAAAGCCGTGGTTAAATCAGGAATCCACTGTGCACAGGCAACGCCAATTATGCCGGCTAAGGTATTACCAACAATTACATTCCATGGTTGAGCTAAGGGACTAGTCGGCACAGCAAAAAGAAGAACAGATGAGGCACCCATTGGGGCGATGTACCATGCATTAATTCCACCGAGAACATACCAGCTAATTAAGGAGGAAATTGCTAAACCACACAACGCTCCAATACCGCAAAGTAACCGTTCTTTTAAGGGTAAAACCTTAAAATTTGGCTTTAAAATCTGTAACCATTCTCGCTGTATAACACTCACAGTACACCTTAGGGGATATGCCGTCATTTATAACGGGCAAAAGTATACGCCCAAAGCCACATAAAGTGCATTTAAATTATACCTTTCAACAGTAAGAAAACTGGCTGAACTATTTTTTATGATTTTAAAACTTTAATATTCCATAAATTTTTCATTTAAATAGCGCCAATACCGCTTCGGCAAATATTGCACATGAAGTTTTATATTCTGGCGTTCAGTAATATTTACGCTGTTAAAATAATCCTTCCAAAGCTGATCATATAAAACTTCCTGCTCATCAAGCTCAAGCTGAAAGCTTTGACTCATCCCATTTTTTAAATTGCGGTCAACCTCAGAGGCTTCGAGTGAAACTTCATGTATTTCACATAAATCATAATAAAGCCCGAACTTGCGTTGCTCGTCATAAATAAGCCAACGCTGATCTTGATAGCGCCGTTTAAAATGTGGCTGAATAAGCGGTAAAACATTAAAATCAGGACGTACTAAACTTAAAAAAAGCTCATCTTTGGTTTTCTTAAACCGAATAAAAGCTTCCATCCGATGCTTCTCTCGCCCGACCTTTTTCGTCCACTGTGCAATCGCTAAAACACTTGGATTTGAATAATCTTTTTCTATAGAAACATGGCTAGTAAACACATAAATACAGTAATTAAATAAATGCTGATAGGCATCTAAAGATTCAGATAAAGAGGCAAAATAAAATTGTTTTAACGAAGAAGATGAAAGCTTTTTTTGTAGCGCAGACCACACACGCTCAGCATGCTGCTCGTTATTTGCAACCTCAATTTTATCGGCAAATAAGCCATGTTGAGCCGTATCATTCAAGCAAAGCCTGACCTGTAATTCTTTAAATTGAAATGCACGAAAAACACAGCTCAGCAGCCCAACCATTGAACCATCAAAATAGTAAGCTACTTCATCATTAAACATGGCTAAAACCCAAGGCTTAATTGTGGCGAGAGTTGCTGCACATATTTCGAAGATCCCTGCGTTAAAATCTCCTGCCGAACAAAACTTGAGGATAATTCTTTCTGGAATTTTGGACTGTCTTCACAGCGAATAAAGAATTTTGCACGTTGGTAAGCCACGCCTAGTTTTTTAAGTAAATCGATATGAATTTTTCCAAAACGGCGAGCCTGCACAATTTTCTTAGCCGATTTCACGCCAATACCCGGTACACGCAAAATCATTTGGTAATCGGCACGATTTAAATCTACTGGAAACTGTTCAGGATGCCTTAAAGCCCAGCTTAATTTCGGGTCTACATCAAGGTCTAAGTTTGGGTGTTTTTCATTGACGATTTCATTGACCTGAAAACCGTAAAAACGCATCAGCCAATCGCTTTGATAGAGTCGGTTTTCACGAAGCAACGGAGGTGCTGAACCAACGGCGGGCAAGTAATTATTTTCAGTATTAATTGGGATATAACCCGAAAAATAGACACGTTTGAGTTTAAATTCTTTATAGTGCTTGTCTGCCATAAACAAGACATCTTGGTCTGACTCTTGATGGGCCCCCACTACCATTTGTGTGGTCTGCCCTGCTGGCACATATTTCGGCACATGCTTAATGACTTGTCGCTCATCTTTAAGCTGAATGAGCCTGTCACGGACCAAACCTAAATCTTTTTGCACTTCCTGATGTGATTTTTCTGGTGCAAAAGTTTTTAGCCCAATTTCGGTCGGCATCTCTAAATTAATACTCATCCGGTCAGCATATAAACCTGCTTCATGAATCAGTTCAGGCGATGCTCCCGGAATAGTTTTAAGATGAATATAACCATTAAAGTTTTCTTCAAGACGCAACTTCTTTACGACTTGAAGCATACGCTCCATCGTGTGATCTGCCGATTTAAAAATACCCGAGCTTAAAAATAAGCCTTCAATATAATTACGGCGGTAAAAATTAATGGTTAAGTCTACGACCTCTTGCACCGTAAATGCTGCACGCTGGACGTCATTAGAACGACGTGAAACGCAATAGGCGCAGTCAAAAATACAAACATTACTAAATAGAATTTTTAAGAGAGATACACAGCGGCCATCTTCAGTATAGCTATGGCAAATACCCGAATGGCTGGCATCTCCCAAACCTTTATCTTTATTTTTACGGTCACTGCCACTTGATGAACAAGACACATCATATTTAGCAGCATCAGCAAGAATCTGTAGTTTTTCCCGAATGCGATCAGACATATCAAACGACTCATTTATGGCATCGTTTAAAAAATATCATTTTGCATTCTTAAATTTAATCCAGTGAAGTACGCTCGGCGTCATGAGGTGACGTTTAAAATAATCCGTCTTAATTAACGTATTCTTCTAGTTGCTTTACACGCTCGGCATACTCTTGCATTGGGCAATATGAATACATCGGTGAACCAATGTATGAGCCTGTATTATTACACTCCTGATCTACATAAGCTTTCCAAAGTCGCTGAGATTTTAGGATATCTTGGTAACGTTCTGGCTGTTTGTATTCTTCGCTTTGTGTGCGAATTTGATCAATCAGAGCAACTATTTTTTCTTCATAAATCTTTTTAGCTTGTTCAGAACAGCTATGCACGACCATGTTGTTAATACTCTCAAGCTTCATTTCTTTAATGGTCTGGTCTACACATTGGTTGTATTCATCTTGCTCATCAGTTTCCGTCTGCGCATAAAGCCATGGACTACAAAAAAGGCTGGATAAAACAATGAGTTTGCAGCAAAATTTCAGCATAACTAATTCTCGATTCTATAATTTTTAATATGCTTCAATATAGCAAAAAAATGATCATTCGCGCACTTGCGCTAGCTCCCATCCCTTTATTGAGTATATCTGCCTTAGGAATAATCATCTTCAATGCGGAATTTAGTCTTTATTCGGTTGCAGTTATTTTTCTAGCCCATTTCTTATTTTATTTACTTTTTTATGGTCTTCTGGTTATTCCTTTCGCATATATCACTTCATATTTTCTCGCGCGTAAAAATCGTTTAAATCTGATGAGTATTTTTATCTGCGCAACTGTCATCTGGATTTTGATTAGCCCTATTACACGCTTAATTTTTGTCGGTTCATTCCCTTCTCCTTGGTGGCATATTTATAAGATCTATAGTTTTTATCTTATGATTTTATTTACCAGCTTTTGCTACTGGCTAGGCTTGAAGTGGCTAAGCCAAAAACAAATAGGCTAATCCCGTAGTACTTTTATCTGGCATTTTTTGTAAGGATAGTGATAGTAATTAATCATTTTTATTAGATTATATTTTTCAAATGTATTACCCTTGCTTATACTATATACATAATTACAAGATTCAAAGTTACATTGATTTAAATGAAAATATCTATCTTTAATAGTTTTAAAATCTTCACTCAAAATTTAGATCCAGATAAAGATCAAATTTGGCATTGTCTAATCATGACACCCATCTATTTATACATAGTTACTTTATTCATATTTTTAAGCTCTTTAATCATCCATAAAGATTTTTCTTTTGAGATCTTACTAAACACTCCTGTCGGACTACTCTTTATTGCAGCCATTTATTACATATTGGTTTTTATACCTGCTTATTTTTTACAACTATTTTTATTGAAATTCAATTTCCTTAATTTCGTTTCTATTCTTGTTAGCGCAATTTTTCTTACTTTTTTAATTCCAAATATTTTAGCAATTTTATTTATGGACCCATGGCAAATCCTTCCAATAGAAATCATATGTATGGTCAGTTTATTTTCTCTAACTTTCGCTATCACTTATTGGATTTTACTACTCAAAACTTTAAAAAAAGCAGCTAAACCATCAAATCTGAAATTCCCAAACTAGCCTTTGCCACTCCCCCACAAAATCCTTATACTTAGTGGCAATTTTTCTCATAAATTCGTGGATGCTACATGAGTCGCGCCATCTCGCACATTGATACATTTCAGGGCTTAATTCTTGCCCTACAAAACTATTGGGCCGAACAAGGCTGCGTCGTACTACAACCGTACGACATGGAAATGGGCGCTGGAACATTCCACACCGCAACATTCTTACGCGCTTTAGGGCCTGAAACTTGGAATGCTGCATACGTTCAACCTTCACGTCGTCCAAAAGATGGCCGCTATGGTGAAAACCCGAACCGTTTGCAACACTACTATCAGTTCCAAGTGGTACTTAAGCCAAATCCAGACAATATCCAACAGCTTTATCTCGATTCTTTAAAAGCAATCGGGATTGATACGCTTACTCACGACATTCGTTTCGTAGAAGACAACTGGGAGTCTCCAACGCTAGGTGCTTGGGGCTTAGGTTGGGAAGTTTGGCTTAACGGTATGGAAGTAACTCAGTTCACTTACTTCCAACAAGTCGGTGGTGTTGAATGTTACCCAGTAACAGGTGAAATCACTTACGGTTTAGAACGTCTTGCGATGTACCTACAAGGTGTTGACTCGGTTTATGACCTTGTTTGGACTAAAGGCCAATTCGGCACGGTAACTTACGGCGACGTCTTCCATCAAAATGAAGTTGAGCAATCGACTTATAACTTTGAATACGCTCCAGTTGAAAAACTATTTGAACTGTTTGATTTTTACGAATCAGAAGCAAACCGTTTAATTGAAGCAAAACTTTCTCTTCCTGCTTATGAGCAAGTGGTTAAAGCGTCTCATACCTTTAACTTACTTGATGCACGTGGCGCAATTTCTGTGACTGAGCGTCAACGTTACATTTTACGTGTACGTACTTTAGCGCGTGCTATTGCACAAAGTTATGTACAAGCACGTGCAGAGCTTGGCTTCCCAATGGCAGAACCACACTTGCGTGATGAAGTATTGGCACAGCTAAAAGCACAAGCTGAAAGTGAAGCAGCAAAGGCGGAGAAAAACTAATGAGCAAACATACTGTTTTATTCGAACTTGGCTGTGAAGAGCTTCCACCAAAAAGCTTAAAAACTTTACGTGATGCATTACAGGCAGAAACGGTAAAAGGTTTAAAAGATGCGGGCTTAAACTTCGTATCAATTGAAGCTTATGCAGCCCCACGTCGTTTAGCGCTTAAAATTGTTGATATCGATGCTGCTCAAGCTGATACACAAAAACGTTTTGATGGTCCTGCAGTTCAAGCAGCTTACGATGCGGAAGGCAAACCAACTAAAGCACTTGAAGGCTTTATGCGTGGTCAAGGTATTACTGTAGACCAGCTTTCTACATTCCAAGCAGGTAAAGTTGAAAAAGTTTGCTATTTAAAAGATGTAAAAGGTCAAAGCCTTGATGCTTTACTTCCACAGATTTTACAAACTGCATTAGACAATTTACCAATTGCTAAACGTATGCGTTCTGCTGCAAGCCGTACCGAATTTGTACGTCCGGTTAAATGGGTTCTTTTACTCAAAGATGACCAAATTGTTGACGCGACTATTCAAGATCATAAAGCTGGCAATGTGACTTATGGTCACCGTTTCCATGCACCTGAAGCTGTGACTTTAGCTCATGCAAATGATTACTTAGCTGCTTTAGAAAAAGCTTACGTTGTTGCGAACTTTGAAAAGCGTAAAGCAACTATTCAAGAACAAGTGAAAAAGCTAGCTGATGAAGTGAACGCAACTGCAATTGTTCCAGCTGACTTACTTGATGAAGTAACAAGCCTCGTTGAATGGCCAGTTGCTCTTCGTGCAAACTTTGAAGAGCGCTTCCTTGCTGTTCCTCAAGAAGCACTCATTACGACGATGCAAGACAACCAGAAATATTTCTGCTTGATCAATAGCGAAGGTAAATTACAGCCTTATTTCATTACTGTTTCAAACATTGAGTCTAAAGATCCGACTCAAATTATTGAAGGTAACGAAAAAGTTGTTCGCCCTCGTTTGTCTGATGCTGAGTTCTTCTTCTTACAAGATCAAAAGCAACCGCTTGCATCTCGTAAAGAAAAATTAGCAAACATGGTATTCCAAGCACAACTCGGTACGCTTTGGGACAAATCAACACGTATTGCAAAACTTGCTGTTGCATTATCTTCAATCACTGGTGCAAACCCAGCCGATGCTGAAAAAGCTGCATTACTTGCTAAATGCGACTTAACCTCTGAGCTTGTTGGTGAATTCCCAGAACTTCAAGGTATTGCAGGTACTTACTACGCGCGTATTGAAGGTGAAAACACTGAAGTTTCTGAAGCTTTAGGTGAGCAATATTTACCAAAATTTGCTGGCGATGTTTTACCAAAAACCAAAACAGGTACAACCATTGCTCTTGCTGACCGTTTAGATACGCTGGTTGGTATTTTCGGTATTGGACAAGCGCCTACAGGTTCTAAAGACCCGTTTGCTCTTCGTCGTTCAGCAATTGGTATCTTACGTTTAATCATTGAAAATGAATTAGATGTAACGATTGAAGAATTAGTGAATCTTGCACTTCAAGGTTATGGCGATATCGTTAAAGACCACGATAAAACTCGTGCTGATGCTGTTGCATTCTTGGAAGGTCGTTACCGTGCTAAGTACGAAGACCAAGGTGTTGCTGTTGACGTACTTCAAGCCGTTCAAGCTCTTGCACCAAAATCTCCACTTGATTTTGACAAGCGTGTAAATGCTGTTAACCACTTCCGTACACTACCTGAAGCTGCTGCACTTGCTGCTGCGAACAAACGTGTTGCTAATATTCTTGCCAAAGAAGCAACACCTGAAGGTTCTGTAGTTGAAGCGAACTTAGTTGAAGACGCTGAAAAAGCATTATTTGCTGAGCTTCAAGCAGTGACACCTGTGGTTGAGCCATTACTTGCAGCAAAAGACTACACTGCTGCCCTTTCTAAGCTTGCAGCACTTCGCGCGCCGATTGATGCATTCTTTGATGGCGTAATGGTAATGGCAGATGATGCTGACCTAAAAGCAAACCGTTTACGTTTATTGGCTCAGTTACGTAACTTGTTTACTGCTGTAGCTGATGTGAGTGTGTTGCAGGGTTAAAATTATATAAAAATTAATTTTTGTATAATTAAGCTTTAATAAAAACCATGTTTTCACTCTAGTTGGAAACATGGTTTTTTATTGAAGAATTTCATTCAATATAATTATAAATGATTATTTTACGTTCAATTAATAAATAAGAATTATTTACTTCCTTCACTTTTTATCCACAATTCAATAAACTAAAACAAATAATTACCAAACTTAACAAAGTATCATTGCAATGAAAAACTTAAATTTATTACTCATATCAACATTACTATTCACTGGATGTGCAACGACCAAATCGATTCAATATCCAGCAGCGGGTAAACAAACCTCTCTTTCTGTTTCTTCAGAACAACTTTCTTCAATGACTGAATCAGGGGCAGGTGATTACTTTGTAAAGGAAAGCCAAATATTAGTTGGTGATGCAAGTAGTGCTTCAGCCAGTCCAGTTTCTGGAATGTTTGGCCTTATCGGAGTAGGTGTTGCAATGGCAATTGATAAAAATGCAAATAGTTCAGCCATTGAAAAAAGCTCTCTCAATCAACCTATTAAATTTGACCAGTTAATAAATCAAAAAATTAACGATTCTCTCGCCAAAAATAAAGCAGATCCTACTCTAAAACTTCTAAGTTTAAATCAGGCATCTGAAATTAAAATTGTGCCTTATTCACGCCTTTCTTTCCGTGAAAAGCCAATTGTAAAAGTAAATTTTGGTTTAAAGACCCAATTTAAAAATGCGGCAGACAATAATGCAGATACAAAACGCTTATATCACTATGTAAGCAAAGAACGTATTTCTTTAGCTGAATGGGAAGCTCAAAATAATTTATTATTTATGAAAAAAGCAGATCAAGCATTTAGCGCTCTTAGCCAAGTATTCACTTTAGATTTGCAACATCAATTAAACTTAAAAGCATTTGATGAGAACAAGCAAAAAAACTGTAAAACTAATGCAGATACATCCTTAGTTTCTTTTATCCAAACTCCTGACAATTTATGTGTTGGTGTAGTTAAAACGAGTAAAGGAGATGTATTCGAAAATAGTATTTATATTGTTGAGCAATAATAAATATTAACCAAAAGGTTAGAGAACTACTTAAATTTAAGTAGTTCTCTAATGTAATCAAACAAATTCTTTAATTTCTTCTAAACTTTTCGATGGCTCAAACCACATGAAATCATAATCGGCCACATCATGAATATAGAATGGATCATTTTTCATAATCTCCTCAGCTTCTTGAATCAAAGAGCTTAGAACTAAAATTACCCCACCTACTCTATTTTCTCGGCGCCCCGATGCCAGAAATTTCTTTTGCTCATAGTAATGATCTAAAAATGCAATATGTTCTTTCAATACAGCATCAACTTCGGCTAATGGTTTTTTTATAGGTCAAGGTAACAACAATCATCTTATTCTCTTAAAGCAAGTAGCGTATGACATAGCATTAGTCTATAGATAGTTTAATGATCTATAGATTATTCGATAGTACGCCTATTCCCCCAATTCATCTACATTAAAACTTTTTATAATAATTTGATATTTTCAAAAAATATCGTTATAAATTAGCAGCTTTTATTAATTAAGATTATATAAATGAAGAAGAATATTTTATTACTTGTTATTTCTATCTTATCCATTGGACAAATGGCCTGTTCTATAAACCCTCATCGGATCAATTTACCAGACACTACCAATCCGCCTGCTATAGAAAAGATTAATTTAGTTGGAATGTCTCGAAATGAATTTCTAAATAAATTCCATCCACCCGTAGTAAGTAGACTCATTGGTGAGAAAAGGATAGATACGATCACTTATTATAAAATTAACAATAAACCAAAAGCATATGGAATGGCTTTATATAATGGCTTAATAGCGAATACAATCGTGTCGACATTACATAATGTAATGCCGAGTGAATTATCGCTGGATTCTGTGGACGAAACGGTATCAATCTCAGACTCAGCACTTAACAAAGAGAAAATAGTAATTGAGATTACATATGATTCTTCTAGTCATATTGAAAAAGTCGAAAGAGTCGAATAATTTAATTTTTGGCTATAACCAAACTTTTTTAAAGTAAAATCAATAAAAGTAAATTCTAAAAACTATTTCAGTATGCTGATTTAAATGAATTTTTTAATAAAATTAATATTTTCATTTTTAAATCAGCACTCAATAACTACCACATTATTATTTACTCAGCTTGGTAAAAGAATTATTTTTTCCAATTCATCCACACCAAACTCCCTACAATAATCACTCCACCAAGCAGCACCATCATTGACGGTTTTTCATTTAAGAAAACAACTGCCAAACTCATTGCGACAATGGGCGAACAATATAAAAAATTCGATGCAATCGTTAACGACATATTTTTAAGTACATAACCCCAAAGCACATAAGCCATCGCACTTGGGAAAATACCTAGCAAGACAACCGACATATTGGCTTGCCAAGTAGCATGTAAAATTTCATGGGGTAAATGAGCACTATAAAATAGTAAAGGAATGGTTCCGAACCAGATGATGTAGCACATCATGCTCAAAGCATCATAATTTAAAGCAAATTTCTTATATAAATTAAAGTACAGACCCCACGCAATTGCTGCTAACACAATCAATAAACTATAAGGGCTCGGTACACCAAAACCATGATCTCCACTAACCACCAACACGGCGCCGCAAAGTCCCAGCAAAATACACAACCACTGTTTAAAACTGATTTTTTCTTTAAAAAGCAAAGCTGAAATAATAAAGGTAAATAGCGGAATGGATTGACTCAAAATACTAGATGCGACTGCAGTTACATATTGCTGCCCTGTATTTATAAGTAAGTGATGTAGCGTTACAGAGAAAAAACCTAATACAGCAAGCGCAGGAGCATCTTTCCAATTTAAAGGCTGAATGCCTTTTTTTATGACCAAAAGCAGTAAAAAAAACGATGCAATCAAAAAGCGAAGTAAGGCAATGTGCTGTGGGGTATATGAATGCAAAGCACTATGCACACCAATAGGTGAATAACCCCAACAAAAGACGGTCATAGCAATACATAAATAGAGCTTAAAAGCTGGAGGCTGGGTTTCGGCAGCAAGAGAAATTGCCATGTTAAATCTGCACTAATGAAATGGAACTCTTTCATCATATGCGCATGGATAGTTGAATAAAATTAACTTATATTGAGTTTAATATTCATTAAAAGTGAATGATAAAACATGGATATCGCTCAGTTAAAAATGTTCCAAACTGTGGTTGAATGCGGAACAATGGCTAAGGCATCAATGCAACTGCATTGTGTACCCTCCAACATTACGACACGGATTAAACAACTCGAAGAAGAGCTTGGAGCACCTTTGTTTTATCGTGAAGGTAAGGCTTTAAAACTCACCCCATCAGGAGAAATCTTTCTCGATTATTGTCATAAAATTTTAGCGCTATGCGATGAGGCAAAACGAAGCATTCACCCAGATGCACCGCCCTCTGGCCCACTCAGAATTGGAGCGATTGAATCTTCTGCCACAACTCGCCTCCCCAATTTACTTGCGAAATATCATCAACGTTTTCCAGAGGTTTCCATTCAAATTATTACAGGCACATGGAAACAGTTATTAGTCGATATTTCTCAGCATAAACTTGATGGTGCAATTGTCGCGGGTAATATTGAGTTTCCGATGCTCAATAAGCTCGGTATTTACCAAGAAGATATGGTCTTAATCGCATCTCATTCTTTGGGAGAGATCCACAACCAAGAAGACCTGATTGGTAAAGAAATTTTTATGTGGACTGAAGGCTGTCCTTACCGTGCAGCCCTTGAAGAATGGCTTAAACTTAAGAATATCTCTCTTCCTATTACCAGCATTACTAGCTATGCCACGATTATTGGCTGTGTCAGTGCAGGCTCAGGGGTGGCGTTAGTGCCTAAAAGTATTTATGAGCAATATAAAAATTTGGCCAATATCCAAAGTTATAAATTTGAATATCTTGCCTTTATGCAAAATCACTTTTTCTGGCACAAAAATGTGAGTAACCATAAAGCTAGAGACATGTTTATAGAATTGATTAAGACTGAATTTAGTTTATGAATTATTGCAATGATTGGTTTAGCGCCATTAAATGATGATTTATCGTAATCAAATCGTATGGGTTTTATCTCATTGCAGTACAAGCTTTATTTTTAACAGTAAGATCACTACTTCATCTTTTGATTCTGGTTGGGGAGATTGATCCATATGAAAACCTTACAAGTGTTATGCGTTACAAGTTCTATATTGGCTTCATCAACCTTATTTGCAGAAACAACACAGCCACAACAAGTTGTTGAAACAACACCCAAAACACAACCTTATGGTGACAATCCTAGCTTAGGGCGCGTACTGTTGTATAAAACAGGCAAAGGCATACAAAATTTAGGAAACTCTATTCAAGGTGCTTCTGAAAAAACATCGAATAAAATTAGTGAGAAATGGCAAAACACCAAAGAATTTACTGCTGAAAAAGCAGAAGTTGTTCAACAAAAAGCAGATACCGCCAAAGTATTTACTGAACAGAAAATAGAGCAAGCCAAACAAAATATTACCAGTAGTCGAAATGGTGAAAATATCCCGATCGAGCAAGGTGAATTAAGTAAATCGAGCACAACAGCTAACTAATTTTTTGGATAGCGCGATAACTTCGCGCGCTTATAAACCCAGATATTCATCTAGAAATAATGTCATTAAGTATAAGAAAGCTAGGAATCTGCCTTATGAATAGTCAAAAACTCCTCTTTTCAACACTATGCTGCTTAGCATTAACTGCGTGTGCGACCTCTACACCTCCTTCTTCATCTTATTCTCAGGCACAAGTTTTAGAACAAGATACGAATATCGAGGCTTATCCCTCTACCACAGGTAATGTAGCCAAACTCATTAAACAAGATAAACAGGCTTGTATGATTGAATTTACTGGCTATTTAGGGGGTGGACATGTAACTGAGCACTGGACTTTTAATAATAATGGTCTGATTTCAGCGACCTCATCGACTATGCAGTATCCTGATGAATCAGGCATATTAAATCAGGCAACCAACTCCACAACCAAAAGCTCAACTACATTTAATATTCAAGATCCAGAAATTCAGAATAATTTCAAGAAACTCCAAAACAACTTTAATCCAGCGAATCTAGCAAAGTGTAATTAATACTTTTTACATAAAAAGCCCGTTGCAGAAGTTACCCTTTGCAACGGGTTATAGCTATTTAAAAATTTCTTGGACCTAATTTAAAAAATTATAAATAAGCTATTAATTAATGGTTAAACCATTTGTTGCTGCCAGTAAATCAATACGTGGGAAAACCAAGCCCGTTCTTGAATCAGTAATTGGTTTACCTGTCGTTTTTAAACGGCTGATGGTTTGATCAATACTTTCTGTTGGACTCACGCTATTCGCTCGTAACAAAGCAATTGCACCTGCCACATGTGGTGTCGCTTGAGATGTACCACCCATGGTATAACCACCCGCCGTGATCATTGCTCCCGGTGCTAATAAGGTCACAAGACTACCACCATTACTAAAGCACGCTACCTTATCTGCCGCTGTGGTTGGGTCCGAACATTTCACTGGGTTCCCCCATGACACACCACCAATATTACTATCATAAACAGCACCCACTCTTACTGCACCAGCAACACAGGCAGGAGATGAAATTCCATCTGAAAATGCATCATTGCCTGAAGCGACTACAGGCACCACACCAGCAGCTCGTGCATTGGCAAATGCAGTTCCATAACTGCTATCACTACACTCAGAGGTATATTTAACACCTGGTACGCCAAGGCTCAAATTCACCGCTTTAATATTATAGGTTTGTGCGTTATTTACAGCCCAATTAATCCCTGCGAGGATATCACTATCATAAGCTGTGCTTACCCACTTACCTTGGGATCTCACTTTTCTAAAGACATCAATACCTATAATTTTGGTTTTGGTAGCAACCTTAGATACGATGCCTGAAACATTACTCCCATGCCCATCATCATCTAAAGCGCCATCATCTGGTGCACTATCAAATGAATAAACCACTCGACATGTGCTTGATGGTGTATTTACTGCCGTACAGCCAAAATCAGAATTAAGATAATTCACACCTGTATCAATTACTGCCACACTAGAGCCTTCACCCGTAAAACCATTGGTATTGGCTTGTGGTTGATTAATTAAAGGTAAACTTTCATTGGTCGTAGTCTGGTTAATACGGTTCGGATAAACCGCTTTAACATTTGGATCATTTAATAAAGTCACCAAAGCTTCGCGGTTACTAATTCGATAGAAAGCTAAAGGCAAATTATTGTAGTCCCGAAGTACTTGGACACCACCAGCACGGTTAAACCTTGCCTGTATATTCTTTTTATTTGTTGCAATATAACTCCGCCGTTCTAAACCAGCAGGCACACTCACCGAAGGAATATTGTATTCGACAATTAAATCATTCGAATCATTATTGACCAAGGCATCCAAATCAATTTTGCCCTGAAATACTTTTTGTTTTGCTGCTTGATTTAACCGCTGTTTAGCCCCTTGAGAATCCAAAGGAAGAGCGGATGCAGTTGTACTTAATATCGTACATAGACCTAATAGAAATAACGTTTTACTTTGCATTATTTTTCTCCGTAGTTTTTCAACTAACAATTTGCTTATTTCGCTTTTATCTCATTTGCTGGATCTTTTTCTGGATCAATCGGTTGAATAGAAAGATCACTTTTTGTGTCATAAAAAGGAACGGTATCAGCTGATACCGATTGAGGATGAGTTGAATGTTGAGATAGATTTTTAGGTTGAGTAGGCTCCTTAAGTTTAGAAAGAAAGGACGATGTGTCTGGTTGTAGCGAATTCGACTCATGTAAAGCAGAATTGAACACATCAGATGCACCACTTGTCGGCTTAAGATAGAGAACAACGGCGACTAAGCCGACCAATACAAGAAGGGAAGCAATAATTTTCATCTGTCATATCTCTGTTTTTTTGTTTATAGATATCTATTTTTATTTTTGATTATTCGAAATAAAGCGCTATTTCTTTAAATATATTTCATGTGAAATTTCTATTTCATGAAATATACAAACCTGAGAAAAACTAAAGTACTTTTTCCCGAATAAGCAAAAATACAGTTCTGCCCTGTACATTTATATTTCTGGCAGAATATGGTTCAAAAAAGTGCTAAAAAAGCACTCCATTCTCATAATAAGCAATAATTATGCCGTTTCCTCTAATAAATAATTAGATTCACATCACATTTAAAGATATAAAGGACAAGTCGAGAAAAACCGAAAGAGAAAAAAATTAAAAGATATTTTTTAAAAAAGGAAAGACAAGAGAGTCTAATTAGAATATCTAACAAATAAATGTTCTTTTTCACTTTATTATTAATTTTTATTAATCTTCACAATTTATCCCTAGTCTGTTTACTCAACGTAACACTGTTGTAACATTTTGATGAAGACAGTTCACAAGACTATATTCCCTTGGCTATGATTCGTTTGCGTTTATGAAATACCTCACTAAAAGGGTATATTCTTTGAAGGATATCGCAATGAAAATGATGAAAACAGCTATCGTTACTGCAAGTGTTCTTGCTTCTGCCTCTATTTTTGCACAAAGTGCGGGCGTTAATGCAGGTGCTTCTGCTCAAGTAAATGTACAACCGGGTGGTCTTGTTAGTGGCGTAGCCAATACAGTCAAAAATACTGCTCATAATGTAGGTAGCTCAGCGAAGCATGCTGGTCATGTAGCGGCTGACACTACAGTTAAAGCAACAAAAAAAACAACAGGAAAAGTGACTGAACTTTCTTCTAAAGCTGCAAATGGTACAAAACATTTTGCTACTGAAGCTGCGATAGGTACTAAAAATGTAGCAACTAAAGCCGCAACTGGTACTAAACATTTTGCTACCGAAGCAGTAACAGGTACTAAAAACTTAGCAGTTGAAGCGAAAGCTGATACAAAAGCAGGTGTTGATGCTGTAAAAGCTAAAGTTGCAGAAAAACAAGCAGACCAAAAAGAATTTACTGCTGAAAAACAAGCTAATGCTCAAGCACATGTAGATGCTGTAAAAACTCGTGTAGCTCAAAACCAAGCTGAGCAAAAAGAGTTTGTAGCTGACACTAAAGCTGATGCTCAAGCAAAATTAAATGCAGCTCAACCAGCTCATGGAGTTAACGCTCAAACAGGTGTAAACGTTGGTGTTAATGTTGCTGGTATTAATGCAAATGCAAACGTAAATGCAGGCGCTCAAGCGACTACACAAAAAGCAGAAAAGAAATCTTTTATTAAAGGTCTTTTCGGTAATAACTAATCCGTTATAAATAAAAAAGGGCAATTAATTGCCCTTTTTTATTTCTCAAAAAACAAGTATTCAATTCGCTTCAGTTAAAACTAAGCCCGCACGCAAACCAAGCTTCACATTTGGATTTGGAAATAAAATCCAGACCTGATCTTGCTCAACCACATAATTACCAGAAGGTTGAGTTGCAATGATTTCACCTTTGGTAAAAGTCGAAAAATTCGGAGCTTCAGCAGATAAATTCATCTGGAAGTCTTCATCTTTTTTAATTAAAGAATCAGACACTTTAAAGACTCGAATTTTTGTTTTATTGCGTAGCGGTAAGGCTTGCTCAGAAACTACATTACGAATAACTTCATCAATTGCAGCAAATTGGCTCAAGTCATTTTGCCCAAATGGTAAGGCTTTGCCTAACTCTAAAGTTGCGCTCGCCGCTTTAAAATTCTCACTCGTAAAATGTGTAAACGTTTTACCTACTGCATTGTGATAAACCAAAGCATCTAAATCGGCTGCTTCAAGACTTGCTGTTAAATCAGCATCATAGCCATGCGTTTGATAGGGAAATAAAGCAAACGTTGGTAACAATGAAGCACGAATTGCTGTGTGTAAATCATAGTGATAGCGTTTAGCGTCACTTGCACTTTCTTGAAAGAAGTTTGTGACAACTTGCTCTAAAACTTCAGCACGCTTTGACTCTTCAGTCACACCTAGAGTTTTATATCCACCACAAAACATTCGATTTACATCGTCATGCACATAGCGTTTGCCTTGACGCATTGCATAAGGGTTACCCAATACAAGCAGCAACCTCACAGCAAGGTTTAAACGCCCTGCAAATAAATCCGTGCAAAGATGAGATAACAATTCAATTGGTGCTGTTTCATTACCATGCACTCCAGCTGACAGTACGACAGCTTTGTCGTACTGTGCGTTTGGCGTACATTCAAGAAGTCCTTCACCCAACCAACGCCAAGAAAAATTATTTTGTTTTCCTTCGCGAGTTGTAGGCTGCTCACCTTGTAAGGTTAATGCTAGAAAATCTTGCATGTCACCTCCTCATTATTTTTGGAAAGGATAAACCGAACCTAAACCTAAAATTTTGGTCAGTTCGTCAAGTGCCATACGGCTTTCCATTAACAAATGCGGATCAGCCAAATCTTCTTGTGCTAAACGATCACGATAATGTTTATCAACCCATTGATTGAGTGTGCCAAACAACTGATCATTCATCAGTACTTTTGGATTTACGGCATTTAACTCAGTTTCGTTTAAAGCTACACGTAAACGTAGACAAGCTGGACCACCACCGTTACGCATACTTTCACGTAAGTCATATACCTGAATAGCATCAATTGGTGTGCCCATTTGAATCATGTCATTTAAATAGCCCCACACTGCTGTATTTTGACGAGACTCTTCTGGTACAACAATAGTCATTCCACCATCTGGACGAGTCAAAATTTGGCTATTAAATAAATAGGTTGCTACAGCATCGTCAACGGTAACACAGTTTTCAGGAACTTCAATTGAGATAAAGTCTTCACCAATATTTGCCATCTTTTGACGAATTTCAGCAAAAGCCTGATCTTGATTTAAAAAGGCATGTTGATGATGGAATAAAACCTGTTGGTTACTTACCGCGATCACATCGTTATGGAAAACGCCCTGATCAATTACATCCGGATTTTGCTGAACAAAAACAGTATGTGCATCATCTAAACGGTGCAAACGTGCAATTGCTTCACTTGCCTCACGCGTTTGACGAGCCGGATAACGTTTTGGTCCTGGCAAGCCATTATTTAAATGTTGTTGACCATAAACAAACACCTGAACACCGCGCTTAGCATAATCACCCCCTAAACGATTGTGATTGGCTGCACCTTCGTCACCAAACAAAGCCACTTGTGGTAAAGCTTCATGGTGTACAAAGTGGCGTTCATTTTTAAAGATTGCTTGTAAAACTTGGCTTGTAGTTTCAGCTTCAATTGAACGGTGAAACTTATTGTTCAAGTTCGCTGCTGTGAAATGCACACGCTCATCTTGGCTATCTGCCGAAGGTGAAACAGTAGCCGCATTGGCAGTCCACATTGGAGAAGCTGAACTTAAAGATGATAATAGTTCAGGTGAATGACGCATTGCTTGAGCAACAACGCTAATGTCATCACCTGTAAAACCTAAACGGCGTAACATTGGAACATGTGGACGCTCATGCGGAGCAAGTACACCTTGTTTCATTCCCATGTCAGCCAAGGCTTTCATCTTTAGCAGACCTTGTTTCGCTGCTAATTTTGGATTCGAGGTATTATTACGGTTTTTTGTCGATGCTTCATTACCAAACGACAAGCCCGCGTAATGATGTGTTGGTCCCACCAAGCCATCGAAATTTACTTCATATCCTTTCATTTTTCTTTCCCTAGTGTTTAAGGCAACACAATCCCTGGAGATAATTTTTCTGGTAAGGTTAAGCTGTCACTTTCAAGTGAAGCCATTGGCCAAGCACAATAGTCGGCAGCGTAAAAAGCACTCGCGCGGTGATTACCTGACGCCCCTACACCACCAAACGGTGCGGCACTTGAAGCCCCAGTTAATGGCTTATTCCAATTCACAATACCGGCACGTGCTTCAATGAGTAAGTCATCAAACAGTTCACGTTTTGGTGAAACCAAACCAACTGACAAGCCAAAACGAGTTGCGTTAGCAATTTTTAATGCTTCATCAAAGTTGTCATAACGTTGAATGGTGGTAAGCGGGCCAAAATATTCTTCATCTGGAATATCTTTCACGCCTGTGACATCAACAATACCCGGAGTAAGTAGAGAGCTATCTTCTTGAGGACGTGTCATGGCTAATAAACTTTTTGCACCCAGCTCAAGTAACTTTTGCTGAGCATTCATCATGTTTGTTGCAGCAACTGACGAGATTACCCCACCCATAAATGGTTGTTGTTCGTCGTTCCAACGGCCAACTTTTAGGTTTTTAGCAACTTCAACAAAACGTTGAATAAATGCATCACCTTCAGCACCATTTTTTACCAAGATACGGCGAGCACATGTACAACGCTGCCCTGCTGAAACAAATGCAGATTGAATAGCAAGATTAACTACTGCATCGACATCAACAATTTCATCAATAATCAATGCATTATTGCCACCCATTTCAAGCGCAAGAATTTTTTCAGGTGCACCCGCCATTTGTTTGTGTAGGTGATAACCTGTGTTCGCACTTCCGGTAAACAATAAACCATCAATTTCATGTGAAGCAGCCAAAGCTTCACCCGTGGTGCGTCCACCTTGAACCAAATTCATCACACCATTTGGCAGACCAGCTTGTTGCCAAAGTTTTACAGTTTCTTCAGCAGTCCAAGGCGTTAATTCACTTGGTTTAAATACAACTGTGTTGCCAGCAAGCAATGCAGGAACAATATGCCCATTTGGTAGATGGCCTGGGAAGTTATATGGACCGAAAACTGCAAGCACACCATGCGGACGATGACGTAAAGATGCTACACCATCGGCCATTTCAGTTGAGCTTTCGCCTGTTCGCTGGTGGTAAGCACGAATCGAAATCGCAACTTTGCCAATCATTGATTGAACTTCAGTTAATGTTTCCCAAAATGGCTTACTGGTTTCTTGGCTAATGACTTCTGCTAAATGCTTTTTATTTTCTTCAAGCAAAGCGGCAAATTTTTCAACGATCGCTACACGCTCTGCAAGTGGTAAACGCGCCCAAGCTGGAAACGCAGTACGCGCTGCCTGACAAGCTTGCTTTACATCAGTAGCAGTAGCCTCGGCACCTGACCATACAGTTTGGTTATCAACCGGATTTGTTTTCTCAAATGTTGCGCCGCTGCCTTGTAACCAGACACCGTTTATAAATAAAGAGTTTGACATCAGGATACTTCCATTGGATTTAGTGATAACACACGAACAACGTGACCTTTTTGTACACCGAGTTTTTCAGCTTGTTCATGTGTTAAATTTATTGTGTTATCAACAAGATCAAGCTTTAACAGCATTGCCTTATAGTCATGATAATTATCATTGGCAATGAGATATTGGGTCTTACCGACCGCAGCTTCACTTGTAATTTTGACGTTTAGTAACTGACTTTCTTTTACTGCTCGCAATTCATCAATATTGGCTTCAATGGTTGGACCAGCATCAAAAATATCTACATATCCTTGATAGCGTAAGCCTTCCGACTCAAGCACATGATAAGCAGGCAAAGTTTGTGGATGCATTTTTCCAATTACCTCTTGCGCATCTTTTGGCAAGAGATCTACATAGACTGGGAAACGTGGCATAAGCTCTGCAATAAACACTTTTTGCCCAATTCCACTCAAATAGTCTGCTGTTGAAAAATCCATATTAAAGAAATGGTGACCAATCGCATCCCAAAATGGAGAACATCCATTTTCGTCTGAGAAACCACGCATTTCAGCAATTAACTTTTTCTCGAAATATTGCTTAAAGGCAGCGATAAACATAAAACGGATTTTCGATAAGAATTTACCGTTTTGGTTTTCACGACGCTCTGGATCTAAAAATAGTGTACAGAGTTCACTACTACCTGTTCTGTCATTACTTAAAAATAAAGTAGGTAATGACTTATAGACATTTAATGCTTTTGAAGCGTGTACTTGAGTACCAACATGAAAGTTGTACCAAGGTTCAATGAGCCCTACAGCAACTTCAATTGCACTTAATCCAATAACACGTTGAGCTTCTGTATCTTCAAGAACAAATAAATAACCTTGTTCACTTTTATGGACATTGCCATTTAAAGTATTGCGAGTACGTGAAATTCGAGCCGAAAGTGTATCCATATTTTGCGGCAAGGAAGTCAGGCCTACACCCGACTTACCTGCTAATTTATAAATATCTTCAAGGTCTCGAAACTCGGCATGACGGACGATCATCATGGCTAGCTTTCCTTTTTTTTATTTAGCCAACTTTGCCAATGCGCGTTTTAAACGAGCAATTCCTTCATCAATATCTTGTTCAGGAATAATTAGAGACGGTGTAAAACGAACCACGTTTGGTCCCGCGATTAAAGCAAGCAAACCTTCTTCGCCCGCCCAAGTCGTAATGTCTTTCGCTTTGCCTGCATACTCAGCTTTTAATACACAACCAATGAGTAAGCCTTGACCACGAATTTCTTCAAAAATCGGGTATTCAGCATTTAATTTATTTAATGCGTCTAGGAAATATTGATGACGATGTTTTACACCTTCAAGTACTTCAGGCGTATTAATAAACTCAAAGACTGCACCAGCAACCGCACTTGCTAACGGGTTACCACCATAAGTCGTACCATGTGTACCGACTGAAAAATGCGGTGCAAATTTATCAGTTGTTAGCATTGCACCGACTGGAAAACCACCACCTAGTGCTTTTGCAGTCGTTAATACATCTGGAATAACACCAGAGTTCATGTAGGCATACAGTGCACCTGTACGGCCAACACCGGTTTGTACTTCATCAAAAATCAGTAAGGCACCGAACTCATCACACAGTGCACGCAAACCTTTTAAAAATTCGATGTCAGCAGGAATAACACCGCCTTCACCTTGGATCGGCTCAACAATCACAGCACATGTTTGTTCATTAATCACCGCTTTTGCAGCTTCTAAATCATTAAAGGCAACATGGTTGATACCGTTTGGAAGAGGTGCAAAGTCTTGTGAATATTTAGGTTGACCACCCGCTGAAACGGTAAATAAGGTACGGCCATGAAACGCATTGTTAAATGCCACAATGCCACTTTTGCCAGCAACACCGCTGTCTAGTCCAACTTTACGAGCTAGTTTTAATGCTGCTTCGTTCGCTTCTGCACCTGAGTTACAGAAGAAAACCTTATCTGCAAATGTATTTTCCGTGAGTTGTTTTGCAAGGCGTAGAACGGGTTCATTTGTATAACCATTGCCTACATGCCAAAGTTTTGTTGCTTGTTCTGTTAAAGCATTTACTGCCACTGGATGCGCATGACCTAATGCATTTACTGCAATCCCGCCCGCAAAATCGATATATTCTTTATTTTCTTGATCCCAAATACGTGAACCTTCGCCACGTACCGGAATGAAATTTGCTGGTGCAAAAACTGGAACCATCCACTCGTTAAAGTCATTACGAGAAACTGCAAAATTATTCATCTTATCTATTCCATTAAATTAAATTATTAGGCTTAATTGATGACCCTATTATTCAAAATCAAATTGATTCACAAAATTTGTAATTCAGTAAAAAATGAATTATTTTTTACCAATTTGATAATTGACAATTACAATATGGATAACATTGATCAAATTATTTTAGGTTTGCTTAAAGATAACGCACGGATGTCTGTTACCGAATTAGCCGAAAAAGTTCACGTTTCACGGGCAACGGTCAAAAAGAGAATCGAATATTTAGAGTCTTCGGGCATTATTACCGGATATACAGTTCGTTTTAAACCCAATGCTGAACGAAACGTCATCCGTGCATGGATGAGCATTATGGTTGAAGGGACCAAAGCACAATCCGTGATTAAAGAATTACGCTTAGAAAGTGCCGTGGAATGTCTACATAAAACGAATGGCAAATGGGACATTTTGGTCGAGCTACGTTCTGATACTTTAGAAAACTTCGACAAGGTTTTAGAAAGAATTAGAAATATTTCAGGTATTTATAACAGTGAAACCAGCATTCTGCTTGCGAGTCATAAGACCTAATCATTCACTTTAATTTCAAATCATAAGATCAAAAAATTGGTGAGCTAGGTATAAACCTTGGTTCATCAAGCTGCTCTCGATTAGAAAAATTCTTCAATTGTCTTTCATCAAATCTACTGAACTATTAAGACAATCAACCTTATCTAAAAATCTTCAATAAATTTTTATTCTTTTTAAATAATCAAAATCAAAAACTTAAAATCTAATTTGATTTAAATTTTCACTTTTTTCACTCACTCCTCTCATCAAAGCATTTGACAGAAAATTTAAAACATAATACATATAGTATTATATGTTATATGTTAAAACCTAAGGACAAGGTATAAAAAATGGTTAAAACTCAACTACAACACTTCATTAACGGCGAATATGTTGCTAGCAAAGGAAATGATTATTTCGACTTGGTAAGCCCAGTGACTGGTGAAGTTTATGCACAATCACCGAATGCAACCGAGGCAGAAGTTGATGCAGCTTATGCTGCTGCAAAAGAAGCATTTAAAATTTGGGGACGCAGTACACCTTCAACTCGTCAAAAAGCATTACTGAATTTGGCAGATGCTATTGAAGCAAATGCTGATCGTTTGATTGAGGCACAAAGTCGTAATACGGGTCAGTTAAAACACTTAATTGCATCTGAGGAAGTAGGTGCATCAGCAGATCAGGTTCGTTTCTTTGCAGGTGCTGCTCGCCTACTCAATGGCACTGCTTCAGGTGAATATTTAGAAGGTTTAACCTCTTCTATTCGCCGCGAACCTGTCGGTGTAGTTGGTCAAGTCACACCTTGGAACTATCCACTCATGATGGCTGTTTGGAAAATTGCTCCAGCTTTGGCCGCTGGTAATACAGTGGTACTTAAACCAAGTGACACAACACCAGAAAGTACGCTTTTACTGGCAGAAATTGCTGCACCATTTTTCCCTAAAGGTGCATTTAACGTGGTGTTAGGCCAAGCTCAGGTGGGTTCAAAAGTGGTATCACATAAAACCCCTGCTCTCGTTTCGATTACAGGTTCAGTTCGTGCGGGATTACAAGTTGCAGCTTCTGCCGCAGCAAATCTAGCCAAGGCACATCTTGAGCTTGGTGGTAAAGCACCTGTAGTGGTTTTTGAAGATGCTGACCTCGACAAAGCAGTTGAAATGATTGCTTTAACAGGCTATTTCAACGCAGGTCAAGACTGTACTGCGGCAACACGTGTAATTGTGGCTGAAGCAGTTCATGATGAATTTTTAAGCAAATTAGTTGAAGCTGCAAAAAATACCCGTTTTGGTGAACCCGATGATCAAGACGCGCTTTATGGTCCACTTAACAATGCCAACCAATTGAAAAACGTTAAAGCGTTTATCGACAACTTACCTGCTCACGCCAAAGTTGAAACAGGTGGAAAACAAGCAGACCGTCCAGGCTTTTATTTTGAACCAACCGTTATTAGTGGCTTAAAACAACACGATGAAGCCATTCAAAATGAAATTTTTGGACCAGTGATTACTGTTCAAAAATTTACAGATGAAAATGATGCGATTGAAAAAGCCAACGATGTTGAATATGGCCTAGCTTCAAGTGTTTGGACTAAAGACCATGCCCGCGCCACTCGTCTGTCTCGTGAACTTGATTTCGGTACAGTTTGGATTAACACCCATATTCCTTTAACCGCAGAAATGCCACACGGCGGTTTCAAAAAATCAGGTTATGGTAAAGATTTATCTGGCTATGGTTTTGAAGAATATACTCGCGTTAAACATGTGATGAGTTCAAACGAATAATAACAATGAGTTTTGAAAGGAGATCAAAATGAATAAGCAAGAAATGAAAGACTTGGTGACTAAAGCCCATCACGAGCTATTTAATTTGCACGACACCACTGCTTTGGACCGTTATTTTTCTGAAGACTTTATAGAGCACTCGCCACTTGTTGCAAATGGTATTTCAGGCCTTCGCCAATTGGTAGAAGACTGTCCTGACATGCAACACGAAGCTGTGCGTGTATTGGCAGATGGTGACTTGGTTGCAATTCATGGCCGCTTTCAGGGTCTTGATGAAAACCCTTTAGTTGGTTTTGATATTTACAGAGTGAAAGATGGCAAAATTGTGGAACATTGGGATGGTCTTGTGGCAGAAGCTGCGCCAAATGTGAGTGGTAGAACTCAATTAGATGGTCCGACTGAAATCGTCACTCACCATGACCCAGAGGAAAATCGTGAGATTGTGACCTCTTTCTTTAAGAAGTCATTAATTGATGGCAATTACGAAGCATTTAAAGAATACACTCACAACGATCAGTTCATTCAACATAGTCCAGACATTGGCGATGGTGTTAAGTCAGTGATTGATTTTTTGAACAATATCCGTAATGAAGGACAAGGTTTGGTATACTCCAAAACGCATCGCTCCATTGCTGATGGTCAATTTGTCTTGACACATTCCGAAGGAAGTATTGCCGGAAATCGACATGCCTATTTTGAATTATGGCGTGTAGATAATGGCAAAATTGTTGAACTTTGGGATGCAATACCAGCTGTGCCTGAAGATGAACAGGCCGTCCATCAGTATGGCGTGTTTTAATCATTTATCCGTTTCATTAAGCTAAGTCTCTGACTTAGCTTTTAGAGAATTCGCCATGTCAGCATATACGATAATTTTTGCACCTATCGCTCAGGCAACTCGATCGGAACAAGTTGTAGAACGCTTGGAAAATGCAATTATCTCTGGATTGCTCAAAAGCAATGAACAGCTTCCTAACGAGGCGGATCTAGCTCGCTTAATGGGAGTGTCACCCATTACTGTCCGTGAAGCTTTAAATACTTTACGCGTAAAAGGTTTAATTGATACACGACGCGGGCGAAACGGCGGAAGCTTTGTTTGCGAGTTACCTTCCGATTTACTCTTAAACAAGCACCCTCTGCGTCAAGCTTCCAATGAATATCTAGCTGATTTAGGCGAGTTTCATAGTGCAATTTTAAGTCATGGTGCATATTTGGCAGCACAAAGAACTACTGAATATGAACTGGGTAAAATCAAAGAGCTTATTGATCAATTTGAACAGGCCGTTGAACCAGACACACGTGCCCAACTTGATTTACGTTGTTTGTTAACACTTACCTCTTTTGCTCAATCAGCTCGACTGGCAAATCAAGAGTTAACGATACAAGCTGAATGGGCACCGCTCATTGCTGTGCTTTACCAAGATGATCAATTTCATCAACTGGTCGTCGCTCAATACCACCAACTTTTAGCATCTTTTGTTCAAGGCAATGAAGATGATGCTGTTATTCAAGCGCGAAAAATCATTTCGATGCTAACAGACCAAATGCTTCGATATAAGTTATCTATCGAATAAAAACAATAAAGTAGAGCACTTATAAAATATCGAGTGAGAAATACGGAATTTTAGGAGTTATAGGAATGACCCAACATTTAGATATAGAAGAGCTTCAAAATTTGTTAAAGACGGTGGTTGAGGAAACGACAGCCATTACAGAAAAGCTGGCAACTAAAGCGAGCAAAATTCTTTCAAAACATGAACCTGAAAAAACAAAAGACGTTAAGCTTTCAGGTTCAGAACGCACGGCTTTGCAAAAAGAAATTAAAAAGGCCTTACAGGAAAGCCATTACAGTCAGGGTATTGGTTTTGCAAGTTATAGCCCTGCAACGCAAGAAGAGCAAGATTATTGGACACTCGAATGGTGGTATAAAAAAGAAGATCAGTTACAACAAGCTAAACTTGAAAACTATCAAAATGCTCAGCGATTTTTAGATTTCCGCTCTTTTGAATGGTTCCATAAACCTGCTCAAAACAAAAGTCCGTGCATCCATGGGCCCTATGTCGACTATATTTGCAATGGTGCATACACCATCACCCTTGCCCATCCAGTCATGATTCGTGATCAATTTATCGGTGTAATTGCTACCGATATTTTAGTTTCCGCACTCGAAAAAATTCTTATGCCGAAACTTAAAAACATAAAACAAAAAGCAATTGTGATTAACGACTCTTCTCGAGTGATTACTTCAAATGATATCACCATCAGAACAGGCACATTATTTAAAGGCCAAAGCCCCGAGCAGTTTCTGGCACGACCGTGTCAATCTTTTCAATTGGTCGTGATCTAGAGTTATATCAAAGATATAAGTATTTGATCTTGCTTTAGGGCATCACCAAGGCGAAACGGCCCCCCACTTTTGTACAAACTTTCTCCAAATAGACGTGTTTATTCAAGTCTAGGGGAAGTTTTGGCTCAAAAATAGCATCGCTTTTCCGGATGAAAAGCAAAACAACGAATTTGAGGTTGAAATGACATGGAAAATAAAACGTCTTCCTTAAAAAAACTGTCTCTTTGGCAAGTCACGATTATTGGTATTGCCTACATGACTCCCATGACAGTGTTTGATACTTTCGGTATTGTCTCTGGCATTACCAATGGACATGTACCACTGGCCTATTTACTCGCACTTGGCGCCATGCTACTCACCGCTTGGAGCTATGCAAGATTCAGTAAAAATTCTGAAAAATCAGGCTCGGCATATAGTTATACAGCTGAAAGTTTAGGGCCTAAAAGTGGCTTTTTTGTCGGTTGGTGCTCTCTGCTCGACTATTTGTTATTACCTCTCATTAATGTTTTGCTAGCCGCAATTTATCTCACAGCCCTTATTCCAAGTCTGCCTTACTGGTTCTGGGTAATTGTGTCGGCAAGCCTAGTCACTTTAGTAAACTGTTTCCGCATTCGGTTACTCGCCAATTTAAGCCTGTTGTTTGTGTTTGCACCGATCATACTCATGGTCATTTTTGTTTATTTAGTGATTAAGGGTATTGGCTCAACTCAAGGTTATGAGCATGTGCTTACATTGGCGCCACTCTGGCATGAGCACCAATCTTTACTCCCTCTCGTTGCGGGTGCCTCAGTTTTGTGCTTTTCATTTTTGGGCTTTGATGCGGTTACCACGCTTTCTAATGAAACCAAACAACCTACCAAAAATATTCCTCGTGCAGTCATGTTAACGACTCTCGCTGGTGGGCTGATTTTCTTCACGGCCGCTTGGTTTATTCAGCTTTATTTTCCAAACAATCTTCGTTTTCAACATCCTTCAGAAGCGTTGCCTGAAATTGTACTTTACGTTGGTGGTGCTTTTTTTCAATCCGTATTTTTATGCGGACAAATTATGAACACAGTCGCCTCTGGCCTTGCTTCACATGCCAGCGCTTCGCGTTTACTGTATATAATGGGTACCGATAATATTTTCCCTAAAAAGTATTTTGGGACAATTCATATTTCATTAGGTACACCGTTTTTTTCGGTTTTGTTTGTTGGTCTTATTTCAATGTCAGCGGTTTTTCTAGACTTAGCGCAAGTCGTCAGCCTAATTAGCTTTGGTGCCCTAGTCGCTTTTACAGCCGTGAATTTCTCTGTTTTTATGAAGTTTTATATTAAAGATAAACAGCGTTCAGGGTTTAAAAATAAATTTCTAAACCTATTTTTACCGCTTATATCAGTCTTTAGCATTATTTGCCTCTGGCTTAATCTCGATTCATCTTCACTCATGTTTGGTTGTTTCTGGTTAGCTTTGGGTGTTCTCCTATTTATCTATAAAACGATTAAAAAACAAAGTATTGCTATTAGTAATGCTTATTAATTTTTAAGGAACTTTATTATGAAAATTATTTCTAAACCTCAACTTTTAAAAGACGTGGAATATAAACCAAGTAAATCTCTACAAGTGGGTAAAGAGTGGAGCTGGTTAAATCCAAAACATAAAAAATTTGATACATCCACGGTTAATGACACTTCGGTAGATAACCCTGCAAACTATTATGAAAGCTCACTTTCTGATTGGCATACATTTGACAGTTTAAAAGCTGATATTGAATGTGATGTGGTGGTTATTGGCGGTGGTTTATTGGGTTCATCTACGGCCTTACATTTAGCTGAACAAGGCGTAGAGACTGTTTTATTAGAAAAAAACCGTGTAGGTAGCGCAGCTTCTGGACGCAATGGCGGACAACTCACCCCTGGTTTAGCTCGCTGGGAAGCTCAAGAAATGGCCGATCGCTTGAGTTATGAAGATGCCAAAAAACTCTGGCATTTTACCTCTACAGAAGCGATGCAACTGATTGATGACATTTCGGAAAAATACCAACTCAACTTTGACCGCAAATACGGCCACATTACCGCCGCCGTTCATGAAGGGCATTTAGTTGGTTTAACACAAGGCGCCGATGCACGAAAATACTTAGGTGAAGACCATACCCGCATTGTGGGTAAACACGAACTCATGGACTATATTAAATCTGACTACTATACAGGGGGTTTAATTGATGAGTTGGGGGGACAAATCCATCCTTTAGCTTTAAACCGTGGTTTAATTTATGGCTTTTGCCAAAATGGCGGTTCTGTCTATGAACAAACAGAAGTCATTTCAATAGAAGAAAAAGCAGATGGTATTTATGTTCAAACAGCAAATGCGGTCGTAAAAGCTAAAAAGTCTGTAGTTTTAGCAGTACACCATGCTTCATTTAAACTTTTATCAGAGCAAAACAATACCACAATTCCGTTCTATACTTATGTTGCGACGACTGCCCCGCTAGAGCTTGATACAAAAGAGCTTTTACCATTTGGGCATCCGGTCTATGACACTCAGTTCCAAATTGATTACTACCGTCCCGTGTTTAACAACCGCTTATTGTTTGGTGGCCAAGGTACAGGAACCTGCTGGGGTCCAGAGAAAACTTTAAATTATTTAGAGCATCGAATTCATACAGTTTTCCCGCAAATTAAAAATCTAGAGATGGATTTTGTCTGGAGTGGCACGACCGATTTAACCGTAAATGGTGCAGTAGATAGCCGTAAGTTTGGTCATAAATTCCCAATTTATGCTGTTCATGGTTGGAGTGGTCACGGCGTTGCTCAGACGGTACGTATTGGTAAAGCCATTGCAAATGACTTTGTTGGGCAATCTAACGACTTCGAAATGTTATCTAAAATTGATCATCAAAATATTATTTTTGGTCGTACCCTAGCACCCGTGGTTATTCCACTCGCAAAAAGTATGTATGGCATCGGTGCAATGATTAATCCGGGCAAAATGGTATCTTTCTAATTTATAAAATAACCGATTTCAAAAAGGGATCCGTATAGCTTTGTACGGATCCTTTTTATTTAGCTGAGTAAAATCCTTTTCAAACTAGGTTATCCCTAACCAATCTATTACAATAGCGCCAGCTTTTTTATTCAGCGCATATATTTTGAGCAATTCATCTTCCCAATTAAAACGCGGACTTAAAAATCGCCATATCCAGTTGATCGCTATGGGTGGTGCTGTCGGGACAGGTTTATTTTTAGGCTCTGCACAAGTCATCCAGTCTGCTGGTCCTTCTATTATTTTAGGTTATGCCATTGTCGGTTTGGTCGCATTTTTAATTATGCGCCAAATGGGTGAAATGATCGTAGAAGAACCTGTGGTTGGTTCCTTTAGTTACTTTGCACAAAAATATTGGGGGAAATTCCCTGGTTTTTTATCGGGCTGGAACTATTGGGTGGTTTATATTCTGGTCGCGATGACCGAATTAACAGCAGTTGCTAAATATGTACATTACTGGTGGCCCCACATTCCTGCTTGGATATCAGCCTTATTTTTCTTTGTTTTGGTCACATGTTTGAACTTAGGCAACGTTAAATTTTATGGTGAATCTGAGTTTTGGTTAGCCATTATTAAAGTTGCGGCGGTCATTGCCATGATCGTGTTTGGCTTATATTTGTTGCTCACCGCAGGTAATGATTCTATCGCTAGCTTTGCAAACTTATGGCAGCATGGCGGATTTTTCCCGCATGGGTTCTCGGGCCTATTTTATATGCTCGCCTTTTTAATGTTTGCATTTGGCGGTATTGAACTGATTGGGATGACTGCCGCTGAAGCTGAAAATCCAGAAAAAAGCATTCCACAAGCCATTAACCAAGTCATCTTTCGAATCTTGGTTTTCTATGTGGCTTCGCTTGCTATCATCATGTCACTCATTCCGTGGAATCAGCTTGACCTCGGTGGTTTAGATAAAAGTCCATTTGTGATGATTTTTAGCCAACTTGGGATTGGCTGGGCAGCGCATTTGCTTAACTTTATTATTTTAACAGCCGCACTGTCTGTTTATAACAGCGGCATGTACGCAAACAGCCGTATGTTATATGGCCTCGCTGTACAAGGTCACGCATCCAAAATTTTTACAAAAGTCAGTAAACAAGGGGTTCCAACATCTGCTGTTATCTTTTCTTCTATTCTAATTTTTGGTTGTGTATTACTGAACTACTTTATCCCAGAAGAAGCTTTAAGCTATCTCATGTACATGGCCGTGGCTGCATTGGTTTTAAACTGGGCAATTATTAGCTTTACTCATTTAAAGTTTAAACGTGCCATGAAACTTGAAGACAAAGTTGCCAAGTTCCCTGCACTATTTTCACCTTTAAGTAACTATATCGTTTTGATTTTTATTGGCATGATTTTATATATCATGTGGACAAAAGGGTTTGAAAAATCTGTGATTTTAATTCCAATTTGGATTACATTCATGTTTGGATTATATAAATTTTTGAGTTGGAAAAAATCAATCTAATCTTTAAAGAAGGCTTATTCAAACAGAATAGGCCTTTTATCATTTAACAGCTTGTTACTCTAAGTAACTTCAGAAAAACCATTCACATTCTATTCATCATTATTAAATTGTTCTCTACTAAACACATGGATATGTAAGCCTTAGTCATTCTAAACATTAGTATTTAGTGGGATAATTATTAAAGTACAAGTGTTTACATGATCTATAAATATTTGTGTCAATGTTCAGCTAAAATCAAAGCAGACCAGTTTATCGTTACGATCACTCAATAGGCAAAAGATACTGCATCGCAAGACAGGTTCTTTACCCACTGCACTGATTTAGCCGTCAACTGTGTCACTCAATGATGAAAGACAGGAAATTTTATGGAAAAAGCTCTGCAATGTCCTAAGTGTGGTTCTACAGAAATTGAAGCACGTGACCATGACAAATTACTTAGAACAACTGGCGGTGTTTTACTCACAGCTGCTGGTACAACGGCAGGCACTGTAGGTGGTGCTGCAACTGGTGCTACTGTTGGAGCAGCTATTGGTACTGTTGCTGGTCCTTTAGGTGTAATTGTTGGCGGAACTGTAGGGACTTTTGTTGGTGCCATTAGTGCAGGAATTACTGGCGGTGTAGTTGGTAATATTTTTGGTAAGAAAGCTGGCGTAATAATCGACAAGAATATTTTTCAAGATTATCGCTGTTTAAAATGTAAATACCGTTTTAAGCAAAAGAAGTAATTTAAATTAAATAGGAGAACTAGTTACTCTAGCTCTCCTACCTAATCAAAAAATTTATAAACTATCTGGAATAATAAATTTTTATCTAGCATTTCATATAATTAAACTAGATTGCAGCCTATTTTTAATAAAGTAAAACTTTAGTTAAGACTTTAATTTACTTAGCTACTACTCCATCTTGTTGATATTTTGGTGAACGTGGACCATATAACAACCCCATACCCGGATTATAAGTCGTCGGGGTAAAAAGTTGAGTATTTACCATACTCGCTAATGGATAAGCCCGATCAGTAAAGCTGCCAGCAATCTGTTCAACTAAAGCACCGACGACCATTCCAATTAAACCCGCATTACCATCATTACTTGCTTGAACAAGTTTTTTCTCACCTGTCCAAATCACATCTCCAGTTTTTAAATCAACAAGCTTTGCATCAGCACTTACTGTCGCGACACTCTGAATCACTTGGTATTTAGAACCATATTCTTTAATTCGAATATATAAAGCTGCGTCTGCACCAAAAATCTCTTGTAATTTCTGAGGTGCAATAGACTGAGCATCACTGCCATTAGTAACCCCATTCTCTTTAAACATATTGTCTACGACAGAGATTGGGAAAACGTAATAACCAGCTTCTGCCACAGGTGCCACCACAGTAGGCCAATAACTATAAGTCGCTTTTACATCAGGCGAATCATTGACTGGAGGCAATACCAAAATCGATTTTGGCATATGAGCTTTATAAGCTGTAATATCTTTATTAGGTTGTGGAGTAACGGCACATCCAGTAAATGCAAGGCTAGAGATAACCAAACCAGCAATTAGAAATTTCTTCATCATGATTTTGCATTCGCACCATTCGCATTCATTTTTTGCAATAAGCGATCCATTAAAACTGTAGATTCTGGATATACTTGTCGTTCAAGCTGGAAATACTCAATTGCTTTTTGAGAATTATTCTCTTGTAAATACAATAATCCTAAATGCGCATATAAACCTGGCGGAACGGCTAAGCCCTTGCCTTTAGTTTTCTCAATTTCAGCTTCTAATTTCGTGATTTGCGTACTTGGTGTCGCTTTCTCAGGTGAGTTATACATCAAATAGGTTTGATGAGTATAAGTTCCCCAATTATATAAAGGTTGAGGACCAGCGGCACACCCAACCAATCCCATAGCAAGAAAACTGCTTAAAAGAATTTTTTTCATTTAACACATATCCAAAATTATTGAATTGACCAACGGTTATTTTGAATATCTGTTACAAGATTATTAACTGCTTCACGAACAGCTAAATCAAGTACTTTGCCATTTAAAGTCGAATCATAAGAAGCTGTAGAGCCAAAACCTAAAACTTCACGTGCGCCTAATGCATATTCACCCGCACCTTGTACGGAATGCACAACTTCTGATGTTTTTACATCAACGACATTTAGATTAACTTTTGCATAAGCAACTTGCTGTTTACCGCGACCTAAAATACCAAATAACTGTTGATCGCCTACTTCTTTACGACCAAATTCAGAGACATCACCAGTAATAACGTAGCGAGCACCTTTAATAGATTGAGCAGTATTGCTATAACCTACTTCTTGTTTAATTTCTGATAGATTATCACGGTTTAAAACTGAAAAATAGCCAGTTTGCTGTAAATGTGTTTCAAGAATAGTTTTCGCCTGCCCGCCTAGACGGTCTACATTATCAGAGAAAACACCTCTCATATAACTAGAGCGATTATCAAACTTACCAATAGAAATAGGAGTTTTTACTCCGGTATATTTTGTTGTAGCAGTAGCAGCAGTGACTTGTGGACTTTGTATCGTTCTTGAAGTTTCAGTAGTTGAACAAGCAATTAAACCGAAAGAACTCGCCATAGTAATGATTAATATTTTTTTCATGTTTACTCTATAATGATTACAAAATATAAAGAATACATATTATATACAAAAAGACTATCAAATAAGCGAATAAATTAGGACTCTAATAAAAAATTTATTTAATTCGTTTAAATAATTTTTAAAGAAGCAAAAAATTTATTCTATAGATAGTTAATTATATGAAACCTATTATTAGTAAATTAATCATGGTTTTCCGTGGTATAGAAAAATCTATCTATGATATAAAAATCAGCCACTTACTTTACGCTTTAAAGAAGATATGAAACAATTATGCCCTAATACAACTTCTGAAATTACAAATGAAAAAATTATTACTTTTAAGCTTAGTTAGCATTTTCAGCTCATATAGTTTTGCAGAGGACAATAGCTCGATTTATCGGGGACTTGGTACTGGTCCTGAAGATTTTTTAAAGTTTCAAATTCTTAAACAAAAAGGTTTCCTAGCCAAAAAACCTAATATTTCAAGAGCAGACTATAACGATATATACAAACTCAAAAAACCTTATGAATTTATGGGACAAAACGTTGTGCTTATTTCAGATGAATATATGTCTGAATATGTGGGCTGTTGTGTGAGTGAAGGTTGGGGAGCTGTATTTAAGCAAACCACCAATTTAATATTAATTGAAAAATTTGCAAAAAAGAATCAATGTAATATCGCTCCGATAGAAACCGATAGCACTTACTATGGGTTTAAAATTAGTTCTCTACCAAAAGGTAATTACTATGAATTATCCTGCCGCGAACGTGATTTAGATGAGTCTCAATAAGTCAAAATTAAACTCTGAAAATAAGAGCCAATATTCCTGTTTAGCTTAAAATATCAGCCCCATATAAACTAAGTGAGCAAGATGCTTTTGAACTACCTTTTCAAAAGCATCTTGTTCCAAAGCACTATTCCTCAAGTTATTTAAAAAAAACCGCTCCAACACCTCATCCCTCTCACTCAAACTATTGGTACTTAAAAACCCAAACATCAAACCATCTATTAGATTTAAAACCATATCGGCATCAGGTTTTAAGCCACGACTTTCTAGACTAAATATCAAATCAAAAAGCTCTTTAAGTACCCATTTTCTATATTCAATCGCCATGCGGTAAGCTCGAGGATAAAGCGGTTTTAATTCAAAAATGGCTTTAAACAAAAGATGGTAATGGCTATTTACATCAACATGTAAGCGGACAATTTCTTTGAGTTTATCGGCTGCGGTTGGGTAGCGGTGTGAGTAGACAATTGCCAGTACTTCTTCTTTGAGTCGGCTTTTTTGAAAGATTAAGCACATTTCAACAAGGCGTTCTTTCGAGTGGAAGTAGTTATAAAACGTGGCTTTTTGAATTTTAGATTTTTTAATAATCAGGTCTACGCCTGCATTGTGAAATCCATACGTCGTAAAGAGTTGGATGGCAGTTTGAACAACCTGTAATTTTTTGGAAGATATTTCTAAAGTTGGCATAGTTTTACCGTTATAAATTCTTGTTGTTTCTAAATGAGATAAAAAGCCTGTGCCCTTTCTGGGAGAAAAAAAGGCACAGCAAAGCCGTAAGACGGTGCTTGGCACATCTCAAGTTTTGTTTTGCTAAG